>NZ_JASNFO010000016.1:0-132135 GCF_032027725.1 Pseudofrankia coriaricola
CGATTGTCGCGGTCCTGGAGAACAGCTTCATCACCGGCGTGGTCCTGCCCTGCGACGGCGGGCTGCGGCTTACCTGACCGGCTCGGACGCCCGCCCGGGACGATCAGCGGGCCGACGTCTGGAGTCCCGTGCCGGATCGGCCTAGCCGATCCGGCAGGTCCGGGAGGCATAGTCCAGAGACGGAAGAGCAGCGACGATGGCTAAATGATCACCAGGACTGGTTGAACCTGGCGTAGTGAGCTTGGCCCCTGAGCACGGACACCGCACCTGAAGCGACCCTTGGCCGCCAGGGAAGGTGTCGACCATGGCCGCACCACTCCCGCCAGCGCGCGGTCGAGCTCGCCCGCCGTCTGTACGATCAGTCATGAATATCGGGTTCAGGGAGCCCGATCAGGCCTGTGACCTGCAGCGACAGGGGCCACGGGTGTTGGGGATGTTTGTCGCGTACACCCAAGCGCGGGTCGAGCATCCCCAACACAAGCGGCGAGTTGCGTCGGCTTTCCCGACAGTCCCGCTGGCCCCGCCAGGTCAGAGCTCAGGCGGGTTCCTTGGGGAGGCCGAGGGCGCGTTCGGCGAGGATGGTGCGCTGGATCTCGTTGGCGCCGCCGTAGATGGTCTCGGCGCGGCTGTTGAGGAAACCGCGCTGGAAGGCGTCAAGGGCGTAGCCGTCGCCGACGATCTCCGCCGACGGGCCGAGCAGCTGCATCGAGAGCTCGCCGAGCCGCTGGTGCCAGGTGGCCCACTGCAGCTTGGAGACGGACGACTCCGAGCCGAGGTCGCCGGTCCGGGTGAGCGTGCTGATCATCCGCAGGTTGGTGTAACGGACCACCTCGAGACCGATCCAGGCATCCGCGAGCCGCTGCCGGACCAGCGGGTCGGCGGTGCGGCCCCGGTCGCGCAGCACGTCGACGAGCGAGCGCAGCTCGCGGGCGAACATGTACTGGTAAGGCAGGGTGGTGAGCAGCCGTTCCGCGCCTACGGTGCCCATCGCGACCTTCCAGCCGCCCTCGACCCCGCCGACCACCAGGTCAGCGGCGGTCCGCGCGCCGGTGAGGAACACCTCGCAGAACTCCCGGCTGCCGACGATGTTGCGGATCGGCCGGATGTCGACGCCGGGCTGGTCGGCGGGGACCAGCAGCATCGAGATGCCGCGGTGCTTCGGCACGTCCGGGTTGGTCCGGCACAGCACGTACAGCCAGTCGGCGGTGTCGCCGAACGTCGTCCAGATCTTCTGACCGTCGATCACCCACTCGCCGCCGTCGCGCACGGCGCGGGTGCGCAGCCCGGCGAGGTCGGAGCCGGCGCCGGGCTCGGAGAACCCCTGGCCCCAGAACTGTTCGACGCGGGTGATCGCGGGCAGGAAGCGGGCCTTCTGGGCGGGGGTGCCGTGGCGCAGCAGCGTCGGGCCGAACAGGTCGCGGCCCTGGACGCCGACCCAGTAGGGCGCGGCCGCGGCCGCGTGCTCCTGGAGGAAGACGATCTCCTGGTCGACGGTGCCGCCGCGGCCGCCGTACTCCTCGGGCCAGCTGATGTTGAGCAGCCGGGCGTCGGCCAGCTCGTGCTCCCAGGCCAGCCGCAGGTCCCAGTGCTCGTCGTCCGTCGGCCCCCCGACGCCGCGGTGGCGGGCGAACTCGCCGACCAGATGGTCGGCGAGCCAGTCGCGCACCTCGGCCCGAAACTCGGCGTCCGCGGGGCTGTCCTTCATGTCCATGGGGTCTCCTGTCCGTCGCCGCCGGCACCGCGCGGGTGGGCCGCGTGCGTCACGCGAACGCGACCCGCCCGGTCGGGGCGACGCCGAGCACGGGCGGCAGCCCGTCGACCAGTTCCTGCGCGCTCACCGCCGCGCCGGCGGTGCCGACGTACTCGCCGGCGACGGCCCAGCCGCGCAGGCGCTGCACCCGGTTGCCGTCGACGCGGAACACCTGGCCGGTGATCCAGGCCGACGCCTCGGAAGCGAGGTAGACGACGACGCCGGAGGCGTTCTCCGGGGCGCGCGGGTCGAAGCCGCTGGCCGTCGCCTCGGCGCCGAGCGGGATGCCGGCCGTCATTCGGGTCGCGGCCAGCGGGGAGATCGCATTGACCGTGACGCCGTAGCGGCGCATCTCCATGGCGGCGATGGTGGTGAGGCTGACGATGCCGGCCTTGGCAGCGCCGTAGTTGGCCTGGCCGACCGTGCCGAACAGGCCGGTACCGGAGGTGGTGTTGATGATGCGGCCGCTGACCGGCTCGCCGCGCTTGGCGGCGGCCCGCCAGTAGGCGCAGGCGTGCCGGGTGAGCGCGAAGGAGCCCTTGAGGTGGACGGCGACGACGGCGTCGAAGTCTGACTCGGTCATCGCGAACAGCATCCGATCGCGGATGATGCCGGCGTTGTTGACGACGACGTCGAGCCGGCCGAACTCCTTCACGGTGCGCTCGACCAGCGCCTCGGTCGCGGCCCAGTCGGTGACCGACCCGTGGTCGGCGATGGCCCGCCCGCCGCTGGCGGTGATCTCTGTGGCGACCTCCTGGGCCGGGGACTCGGCGGTCTGTTCGCCGTGCAGGCCGGCCCCGAGGTCGTTGACCACGACCGTCGCGCCGGCCGCCGCCAGTGCCAGGCAGTGTGACCGGCCGAGGCCGCGCCCGCCGCCGGTCACGATCGCCACCCTGCCGTCGAGCATGCCCACGGGCAACCCTCCCAGATCGCGGGTTAATCAGTTAACTTATCTATCTAGACTAAGCATAGGAGGCGGCATGGGCTGGGGCCAGCGGCCCGCCCGTTGCCCCGACTGACGGCGGAGGAGAACCCGTGAACTTCGCGTTCAGCGAGGAACATGACCAGCTGCGCCAGATGGTCCGTGACCTGCTGGGCGACGCCTCGCCGGAGACCGAGGTCCGCCGCCTGATGGAGACCGAGACCGGACTCGACCCGGCCGTCTGGGGGCAGCTCGGCGAGCTCGGCCTGCTCGGGCTCGCGGTGCCCGAGGAGTTCGGTGGCGCGGGCTACGGCTTCGTCGAGGTCGGCATCGTGCTGGAGGAGGCCGGGCGGGCGCTGCTGTGCGCGCCCTACCTGTCGAGCGTGGTGCTGGCGACGTCGGCGCTGCTGCTCGCGGACGACGACTCCGCGAAGAAGGACTACCTGCCAGGCCTGGCAGCGGGCACCCTGCGCGGCACCCTGGCTCTGACTGAGGACCCGGGGCGGTGGGACGAGGGCGGTGTGACGGTGTCCGCCCGTCCCCGCGACGGCGGCTGGTCGCTGTCCGGGTCCAAGACCTACGTCCTGGACGGCCACACCGCCGACCTGATCGTCGTCGCCGCCCGGACCGGTGCCGGCGTCAGCCTGTTCACCGTGGCCGGCGACGCGCCGGGTCTACGACGCGAGGCGTTGCCCACCATGGACATGACCCGCAAGCAGGCCCGGCTCACCTTCGACGAGACGCCGGCTCGGCTGCTCGGCGCGGAGGGCGCCGGCTGGCCGGTGCTGGCGCGGGTCCTCGACCTGGCGGCCGTGGGGCTGGCCGCGGAGCAGGTGGGCGGTGCCGCCCGGGTGCTGGAGATGGCCGTCGACTACGCGAAGGTCCGCGTCCAGTTCGGCCGTCCGATCGGCTCGTTCCAGGCCATCAAGCACAAGTGCGCCGACATGCTCGTCGACGTCGAGTCGGCGCGGTCGGCGGCCTACTACGGCCTGTGGGCCGCCGGGGAGCGCAGCGAGGAGCTCGCCGCCGTCGCCTGCGTCGCCAAGTCCTTCTGCTCCGACGCCTACTTCCGCTGCGCGGGCGAGAACATCCAGATCCACGGCGGCATCGGGTTCACGTGGGAGCACCCGGCCCACCTGTACTTCAAGCGGGCGAAAGGCTCCCAGCTGCTGTTCGGCGACCCGACCTACCACCGGGAGCTGCTGGCCCAGCGCGTCGGCATCTAGCGCCAGGACGGTCCGTCAGGCGGGAAGCCAGCCCGTGGCGCGCCTATCGGTGGCGGCCTGGTATGACCAACACCCGCGCCGGCCCGATGCGCCGGGACGCCGCTCCGGTGGTGGCCCGGCGTGCCGGATAGACTTCTACTTGTACACCTCATTTAGAGAACCATTCCGGGAACAGAGCGTCCCACCGGCCGTGCCCGCGGGTGGGCCAGGCGATCGGAGGACGGCGTGGCGAAGGCCAGCCAGGTCCGGGCTCCCAAGGCCGGCGAGCTCATCGCGGGCCAGCTGCGGCAGCAGATCATCCGCGGCACCCTGGAGCCCGGCGCGGTACTGCCGAGCGAGACCGTCCTGTCGACCCAGTTCGGGGTGTCGAAGCCGACGATGCGCGAGGCGTTCCGCATCCTGGAGGCCGAGCGGCTCATCGAGGTCCGCCGGGGCGCCAACGGAGGGGCCCGGGTGCAGGTGCCGGACACCGGGGCGGCCGCCCGTTACGCCGGCGCGATCCTGCAGCACCGGCGCGCCACGCTCAGCGATGTCTACGCGGTCCGCGCGCTGTTGGAGTCCAAGTCCGCGGGGATGCTCGCCGGCGCGCGTCGGGACGACGCCGTGGCGCGGCTAGAGAAGCTGCTCGGCGCGGAGGAGGCGGCGCTCGGCGCCGGCCAGGACGACGAGTTCCTCGCCGCCGACGAGGCGTTCCACCTCGGCGTCGTCGAGCTGACCGGCAGCGAGACACTCAGCCTGCTGGTCCAGATGCTCTACAACATCGTCAAGGCGGCGGTGGCCTCGTCGAGCGAGGTCCACCGGCGCAAGGCCGACTCCGAGGCTCAGCGGGCACGGACGCACCGCAGCCACGTCCGGCTCGTCGAGATCCTCAAGGACGGCGGTGAGCCGGCCGAGGTCGAGGCCTACTGGAACCGCCACCTGACCACGGTGGCCGCGTTCCTGCTGGCGGACCTGCCCGCCGAGACGGCGCTCGACCTGCTGCTGACCTGACCCTCCGACGGGCCGTCACGGCCCGGGCGCGGCCGCGCCGCGCGATCAGCCGTCAGGGGCCCATGACCCGCGGCGCGAGGTCCCAGCGCCGCTCGATCTCGTCCGTGTGCTCGCCCAGCAACGGCGGACGCGGGTAGACGGGGTCCGGGCAGGAGCGCAGCCGGAACGGTGAGCCGACCAGGGTGAGCTGGCCCAGCCGAGGGTGCTCGACTCCGCGCAGCGCACCCCGAGTCACGAGATCGTCGTCCGCGGCGAGGTCACTCGCGGCCGCCGACAGGCCCGCCGGCACCCCGGCGGCCGTCATACGGGCGACGAGGGACGCCGCGTCGTGGCGGCTGGTGTAGGCGGCGACCAGGGCATCGACCTCGGCCCTGCGAGCCACCCGGGCTCTCGACGCCCGCAGGGCCGGGTCCGCGGCGGCCGGGCCGAGCAGGTCCGCGAGGGCGGCCCATTCCTCGTCGGTGCGGGCGGCCACCGCCACCCACCTGCGGTCCAGGGTCGGGAAGCAGTCATACGGGGCGGCGAACTCGACGGTGTTGCCGGCGCGCAGCGGCCGGCCGCCCCGGGAGGCCGCCAGCACCAGGTGGCCCTGCAGCACGACGAGCGCGTCACGGGCGGCCGCGTCGACGGTGACCCCACCGCCACCGTCCCACGCGTGCAGCAGCCCGGCGAGGACACCGAGGGCGCCGTTGGTGCCCGCGCGCAGGTCGTTGGTGTCGCGGATGTCCGACGGGGGCGCGTCGGGGTAGCCGGTCATCGCGCCGAGACCGCCCTCGGCGTTGAACACCGACGCGTAGCCGGGCCGGTCAGCGTCGAGGGCGTCCGCGCCGAAGCCGGACAGTGACAGGATGACCAGGTCCGGCCGGTGGACGCGCAGCGTCTCGTCGCACAGGCCCAGCCTGTCGCGCACACCCGGGCGATAATTCTCGACCAGCACGTCGGCGGCCTCCACGAGCCGCAGGACACGCTCACGGCCGGCGGGCGACTTGAGGTCGGCGAGCACCGAGCTCTTCGCCTGGTTGAGGTCCATGAACCGAATCGACGAGTCGAGGTCGGCGCCCGCGTTGGCCATGTCCCGGCGGAAGAGGTCCGGCGCGGTCGGGGACTCGACCCGCACGACGTCGGCGCCGAGGAACGCGAGCAGCTCGGTGGCGTACGGCCCGGCGGCGACCCAGGTCAGGTCGACGACCCGCAGCCCGCTCAGCGGCAGCCGCCCGGCCGACAGCGCGGGCGGCGTCGCGCCCTCCCCCGCCCTGGCGGCGTGCTTCTCAGCGGGCCGGACGAGGAAGGAGCGCGTGGGCGCCACCCCGCCGCCGACGACCGGGCCGAACAGACCGCGGGAGGCGATCGCCGGGTCGGCGGCGAGCTCCCCGGGCTCGAGGAACGGGCCGCCGGGACAGCCGGCTTCCAGCAGGACACGCCGGACCGCCTCGCGGGTCACCGTCGACGTCCACGACTCCAGCTCGTGGGTCAGCACGGTGGCGTTGTCGTAGCGGCGGCCGCGGTCGGCGAACCGCGGGTCGTCGGCCAGCTCGGGCCGGCCGAGGACCTGGCAGAAGGAGCGCCAGTGCCGTTCCTCGACCGGGCGGATCGCGACCCAGCCGTCGAGGCAGCGCAGCGCGCCGGCGTAGTCGTAGCCACGGTAGGTGCGGTCGTAGTCGCGGCCTTCGAACCACGCCCGGGACAGCGTCGTGCGGTTCAGGCCACGCTCGACCTGGTCACCGGCGACCTCGACGACGTCACCTGTGCCCCGGCGGCGCCGGCCGGCGAGGGCCGCGAGGGCGCCGACCGCGGCGGTGAGGCCCGCGTCGTGGTCGGCGAGGAAACGGCCCGCCCGGACCGGCGGGCGGTCGGGGAACAGCCGGTAGACGTTCTCGCTCGGCAGCGTCGCACCCTCGCCGCCGGCGTGGTACGCGGTCAGCTCGCTGGCCGGACGGTCCGCGGCGGAACCGGTCAGGCCGTGGCCGGTGACCGAGACGATCACGAGTGCCGGGTGCCGCCGGGTCAGGTCGGCCAGGTCGACGCCGAGCGCGGCGAGCTCGGCCGGGGTGTGGTCGTCGACGAGGACGTCGACAGCGGCGGCGCCGGCCCGCAGCAGCCGCGCGTACTCCTCGGGTGTGCTCGCCGTGCGCGCGTGCTTGCCGCGGTTGGCGTCGTCGTACAGGCATCGGGCGGTGGACGCCGGGCCGTCGGCGAGGGCCAGCAACGGGTCACCGCCCGGCGGTTCGAGCCGCGACACGTCCGCGCCCAGCCAGGACAGCACCTGCGCGCACCACGGCGCCGCGACCCAGCGGCCGGTGTCGAGCGCCCGGACGCGGGCCAGCGGCCGAAACCACTCGTCACGCGCCGCCACGGCCGGCTTCGTCTCCACCACCACGACCCCCAACATCGCACAATTAGTTAGCTAAATAATAGCCTTCTCTGTGCGAGCGGGCGGCGCCAAACCGGCCGTGCCGGAGGACGAGCGCCGTCGGTGCGGTGTCGCTACGGGAGCTGTCGCGGCGCCGCGGCGGCGGAGCCGCGTACCGGCCCGAAACCGGCCTCGAGGACGTCGAACGCCTCGGTCAGCAGCGCGGTCAGGCTCCGCTCACCGCGGGCGGCGAGCCAGCTGGCGAAGACCGCCTGCGCGGTGGCCAGCATGCTGACCGCCACGACCTGGGAGGTCACCCCGTCGTCGGCGCCGCCGGGCAGACGGCTCGCGACGAACGCGGCCAGCTCGCCTGCGCAGCGGGTCTCGTACGCGACGTCGCGCGCGGCGGCGCCGGCGCTGCCGGTGAGGACCTGGCCGATCCGCACCACACGATCGACCTGGGCCGGGTCCATGTCGGCGGTCCGCAGGAAGGCCGCCCGCAGCGCGCGCACGCCGTCCTCGTCGGCCGGACGCGCCAGGGCGGCGCGGATCAGCCGGTCGAGCAGCCGGCGGTGGAAGCCGCGGACCACGTCCACCTTCGTCGGGAAGTAGCGGAAGAAGGTCCGTGACGAGGTCCCTGCCGCCGCCGCGATCTCCTGGACGGTCACCGCGTCGAAGCCGCGCTCGACGAAGAGCGCCATCGCTGCGTCCTCGATCTGGCTCTCGGCGAAGCGCCGCTGCCGGTCGACGAGCCTGGAGGCCGCCAGATCGTCGGCCACCAGCCACCCCCAGTCCGACTCGCGACCCTGGCCGCGTGCGGAGAATCCGGCCCACGCGTCCCCGGCGCGGATCGGCCGCCGCGGCCGCCGGGACGCGCGGGCACGCCAGGGTCGACGGACGTCCACCGTAGCGGACCAGACGCGGGTGGCCGGCCGGCCCCACGCCGGCGGCCTCGCAGCAGCCCATCAGTCCAGGTGCGGTTGGTGCAGGGCGGCGGTGGCGCCGCCGTCGACCGGGAGGGCGATGCCGGTGACGTAGGACGACTCGTCAGAGGCGAGCCAGAGCGCGGCGTCGGCGATGTCTCCCGGCTGGGCCGTCCGGCCGAGTGGTATCTGCCGTCCGTAGGCCGCGAGCCGCTCCTCGGTACCAATCCAGTGCCGGAACGCGGGGGTCGCCACCGACCCCGGCACGATCGCGTTGACCCGCACCCCGTACATGCCGTACTCGACGGCGGCGGAGCGGACGAGGGCGAGGATCCCGGCCTTCGCCGATCCGTACGGCGCGGTCCCCGGGACCGCGCCGACCCCCGCGGCCGACGACGTGCAGATGATCGAGCCACGGCCGGCCGGCACCATGACCCGCAGCGCCTCCCGGACACAGGCGAACATCGAGGTCAGGTTGAGTTCCAGGTCCGCACGCCAGCCCTCGTCGGCGATCGTCAGCAGCGGACCCTGGGCCAGGCCGTTGCCGGCGTTGCTGTGGAAGACGTCGAGCCGGCCGGTGTCGGCGACCGTGGCATCGACGAGCGCGGCGACGAACCCCGCGGCGGTGACGTCACCCGGGTGTACCCGCGCGCCGCCACCATCCTTGGTGACCAGCGCCGCGGTCTGTTCGGCCCGGTCGGCCGCGAGGTCGTTGACGACCACGTACGCGCCCTCAGCGGCAAACCGCAGCGCCGTCGCCCGGCCGATCCCGGAACCGGCGCCGGTGACGACCGCCGTGCGGCCCCCGAGACGTTCTCCCATTGCCTGCCTCCTCTGGCCTCGGTCCCCCGCGGGTGACCCGGCGTCGGCCGGGTCCCGTCTCGCGCGCTCAGGACCCCGCGTAGTGCTGGAACAGGTCCGCGTCACTGAGCGCCGCGGCCGGCCCGAAGTAGGCGATCTGGCCGCGGCGCATAACGTAGGCGGTGGTGGCGAGCTCCAGCGCCCGGGTGACGAACTGGTCGACCACCAGCAGCGCGGCGCCGGCCGCGGGCAGCGTGGCCAGGAACACGAACACCTCGTCGACGACCTTGGGCGCAAGGCCCAGCGAGGCCTCGTCGACGAGCACCAGCCGTGGGTCGCGCACGTAGGCGCTTACCAGGGCGAGCATCTGCTGCTCGCCGCCGCTGAGGGTGCCGGCGGTCTGCGCCAGGCGGCGGCCGAGCACGGGGAACGCCCCGACCGCGCGGTCCACGGCTGCGGCCTCCTGGCCGCGAGGTGCCTGCATCCGCAGGTTCTCGCGGACCGAGAGGGAACGGAAGACACCCCTGCCCTCCGGCACGTGGCACAGGCCGGCGGCGAACCGCCGGTGCGTGGCCAGCGTCGTCACGTCCCGACCCAGCAGGGTGACCGTGCCGCGGCTCGCCGGCAGGAAGCCGCACACCGCGCGCAGCAGCGTGCTCTTCCCCGCGCCGTTCGGGCCGACGAGCGCCGTCACCTCGCCGGCCGGCACGGTCAGCGACACGTCGCGCAGCACGGTGGTCCGGTCATAGCCGGTCGTCAGGCCGCTCACGACAAGGGCCGGCTCAGGCCGCGACGGCTCCGTGGGGACCTGGCCGCCCACGGAGGCGACCTCGGGGCTCGCGGTGCTCACGCGTTCTCCCGTTCGGGCACGGCCGGCACGACCACCGCGTCGGATCCGAGGTAGGCGGCCTGCACGAGCGGGCTGGCGGCCACCACCGCCGGCTCCCCCTCGAACAGCAGCCGGCCGAAGTCCAGCACGTAGACGTACTCGCAGATCGTGAGGACGAGGGACATGTCGTGCTCGACGAGGAGGATCCCGCAGCCGCGCTCGGCGACCACCCTGCGCAGGACCTCGTCCAACGCCGCCGTCTCGGCGCGGTCGAGGCCGGAGGAGGGCTCGTCGAGAAGCAGGACGTCGAAGGGGCCGGCGAGGCCGCGGGCGAGCTCGACCAGGCGGCGCTGACCGGTGGACAGCGCCCCGGCCTGCTGTCCGGCGAGATCGGCGATGCCGCACAGGTCGAGCGCGCCGAGCGCGGCGGCCCGGCTCTCGCGGCGCTGACGCGGAGTCGCCGCCAGCTGCGCCCAGACGTGGCCGCCGGCCAGGCTGGCCTCCCGCCCGAGGGCGACGTTGTCGGCGACCGTGAGCGAGTCACCGAGCTGCATCCGCTGGAAGGTGCGGCCGAGGCCGGCCCGGCCGCGGGCAGCCGGGCCGAGCCCGGTGATGTCCTGGCCGTGCAGGCCGATCCGGCCGGACACCCGGCGGTTCAGCCCACTGCAGGCGTCGAACGTCGTCGTCTTCCCCGCGCCGTTCGGGCCGATCAGGCCGGTGATCCGGCCCAGCGGCGCGGCGAACGACAGCCCGTCGACGGCGACCAGCCCACCGAACCGGACCCCGAGGCCGGCCACCTCGAGCCCGGCCCGCGGTGCGCCGTCCTGCTCGCGGGCCGGGGCGGCAGGCTCCCGAACGACCGGCCCGGCCGTCACGGCGGCCGCCGTGGCGGCCGCGGGCGCCAGCGCCGGGCCGGCCAGCGCCCGCGCGGGCCGGCTGAACCGGTCGAGGACGGCCCGCAGCCGTTCCGGCATCGCCGGGTGGCCGCCCTGGACCGCGATCTGGACGGCGAAGAAGCCGAAGATGACGTTGAGCCAGCTGGTGGTGTCGGCCCCGGTGAGGTAGGCCGGGATCGCCGACGTGATGCCGATGAAGATCGCGTACCAGGGCTCGCCGAACGGGGCGAGCGCGAGCACCGCCACCAGGACCAGGGAGTAGAAGGCGGTGTAGTTCGTGTCGTTGGAGACCGCGAAGTGCACGGAGCCGCCGTACAGGATGCCGCCGATGGCCGCGAAGAACGCGGAGACACAGAAGACGATGACCCGGGTGGTGTTCGTCGACAGGCCCATCGTCATCACCGCGACCGGGGCCTCGGCCAGGCCGCGCAGCATCCGCCCGAGCCGGGAGGCGTGCAGCGCGACCATGACGAGGGCCGTGACGACGACGAACGCCAGCACGACGTAGTAGTAGGCCCGGTCCCCCGTCGCCACCGAGGGCCGGGGCATCGCGCGGCCGTCCTGCAGGACGGTGAACATGAAACCCCGGGCGTAGGCCAGTCGTTCGACGAGGATCCCGAAGCCGAACGTCGCGAGGGCGAGGAACAGCCCGGACAGCCGGATGGCCGGGATCGCGACGATCGCGCCCACGGGCACGGCGACCAGGGCGCCGAGGAGCACGGCCACCAGCCAGGGCACCCCGTGGCCGACGGCGAACTGGGAGAACGCGACCGCGCCGATCGCGGCGAAGACCGACTGGCACAGCGAGACCTGGCCGGAGGTGCGCACCAGCAGGCCCAGCGCCAGGACGATGACCATCTGGGTCAGGCCGATGGTGTAGAACCCGAGCTTGTCGGCGCCGACGACCAGCGGGACGAGCGCCAGCACCGCGAGGACGACCACCGCGGTCGCCGCCCGGACGGGCGTCGGCGCGTGGTAACGCAGCCGCGGTCGTGCCTCGGCGGCCGGACCCGTCGCGAGCCTGTTCTTCGGGGTGACCAGCAGGACGACGAACAGGACGATGAACGGCAGGCTGGCGGGCAGCCCCGACAGCCAGCTCACGTCGAGGATGTACTTCTTCGACAGGTCGGAGCCGACGCCGAGGAGCAGGCCGCCGGCGAACGTCAGCGGGATGTTCGAGAAGCCGCCGATCGCGGCGGCGCCGAACGCCTGCACGACCAGGAACGTCAGGCTGATCGCGTTGAGCCCGATGAACGGCAGGACGAGGACCCCGGACAGCGCGGCGAACGTGGTGCCGACCGCCCAGGAGATCCGTCGGACCCGGACGGGGCTCGTGGCCTGCATCGACAGCAGGTCCGGGTCGTCGACGACGGCGCGCATCGCGAGGCCCGTCCGCGACCAGCGGAAGACCGCGAACAGGAGGGCCACGGCGAGGACCGCCACGAGGGTGACCCACAGCTGCGGGTACTGGACGTTGACCCCGCCGACCCGGAAGCTGCGGCTGGCCATCGGCAGGAAGTGCCGCACCCGGATCGTGTCGGCGCCGTACCAGATGGTTGCCAGGCCCTGGACGACGAGGATCATCCCCACCGTTCCGACGATCTTCATTGCGGTGCCGCGCGACGCGAGGCCGCGCGCGATCCGCTCCATGCCCAGCCCGAGGACGGGCCCGGCGACGAGAACGGACACCGCCAGGGCCGGCCAGACGCCGAGGCCGAGGTCCAGGTGCAGCCAGTAGAAGAGGTAGGCGGCGGCGGTCGCCATGGCGCCATAGCCGAAGTTGAAGATGCCCGACGTCTTGTAGGTCAGGACGAGGCCGGTGCCGGCGAGCCCGTAGATGGAGCCGGTGGCAATACCGCTGATGATGAACGGTAAGAACGCGTTCAGGGGAATCACCTCTCGCGAGCGAACACCCGGAGGGAGGGCCGGCGCGACGGTCCCCGGCCCTCCCCCGGACGGCTCGTCGGGATCAGCTGCTGGCGTTGGCGCAGACGGTTTCGGCGCCGGCGGGGGCGGCCGTCTTGCCGTCCGCGATGCCGATGACGAAGGCGCACGGGTGGGCGCCGAAGCTGACGGGCTTGCCGGCGGTGAAGGTCACCGGGTTGGCGAGAAGGCCACCCAGGGTCTCACCGTTGAAGGTGTTCAGACCGGCGGCGACATCCTTGGCGGTCACGGTGGCGCTGGCCGACGCGAGCGCCTTGTGGATGGCCTCCAGCCCGCTCCAGGTGTAGGAGCCGGTGCCCTCGGCCCAGTTGTCGCCCTTGGCGAACCGCTTCATCGCCGTGACGAAGTCGGTCGCCGCCGGGGCGTTCAACGTGGACGGGAAGGCGTAGGCCGGGCCGAAGGCGGTGAAGTCGGGGATGCCGAGCAGGTCCTTGCCGACGGCCTGGGCAGAGGTACCAAAGGTCGGGTTGTAGCCCTGCGACTGGCAGTCCTCGACGAACTTGGCCGCGGCCGCGGTGGTGAAGTTCAGCTGGGCGTAGTCCACCTTCTCCTGCTGGAGCTTGAGGCATTCCGCGGTGTAGCTCGTGGCGGTGGAGCTGATCGCCAGGGAGGTGAAGCCGATGCCTGCCTTGGCTGCGGCGGCCTCCAGCGGCGCGTTCGCCTGCTGGCAGGCGGCGACCTCGCTGCAGTACAGGTCCGCGAACTTGGTCGCCTTGCCGTACTTCTTGGCGACGAAGACCTGGTCGCTCAGACCGGACAGCACGTCGGTCACCGTGGGGTACATGCCGGCCTTGGTGTACCAGTCGGTCACGTTGGCGGTGCCGCTGACCAGCGGGATCCCGGCGGCGATGACCGCGTCCGCGAAGGCGCTGACCTCGTTGTCGGACGAGACGACGATGGCGACCACCTTGTCGTCGACCAGTCGTTTGGCCGCCGCCTGCGCCTGCGCGGGATCACCCTTGTCATCCTCAACGAAGATCTTCACCGGGTGGCCGCCGATGCCGCCCAGCTGCTCGTTGACGTAGCGCTCCCAGGCCGGGCCGACGGTCGCGCCCTGGCTGCTGGAGCTCGCCTGCGCCCCGGTGAGCGAGCCGATGACGCCGATGTTGATCGGCGACCCGGTGGGTGCCGGCGCCGTCGTCTCGCTGGCCGCGGGACCCTTCGAGTCGTCGGACCCGCCGCACGCCGCGAGCAGGGTGGTGGCGCCGACGGCGACGACCGCTAGCCGGGCCCCGATGCCTAACTTCCCGTACCTCACTGTTACCCAGCCTCCTCTGACCAGCGCGATCCCCCGCGCCGCTCCCCAGCTCAGCCCGCCGTCTCGACATCACGCCAGGTGGTGCGAAGGACGGTAGGGGCCATGCGATCACATAGCAAGACATCAGACAGATTATTTATCTTTTTAAACGATGTTGCGATATGGGTTGGCTTTGGGTGCCGGGGACAGCCAGCCACCAGACGGGTGGGTCAGAAGCACACGGGCGACAAGACAAGACGCGGCGGCCGCTCCGGCGTGGCGGCCGCCGCGCCGGCACATGGGCGAGGGCGGTGACACGCGCCTCGTGGGCCTCTCGCGGGCGTGTTGACGCGCTCGCATCGCGCCAACACGGCTCACTCGGTGGTTCTCAGCGCACGGCCACACCCTCATCGAGGTGGCCAGCGGCCGACTCAGGGCCGTCGATGTCGCGGCCGTCGGTGAGGCCGAAGCGCTCCAGGCCGTAACACCGGATCGCGTTTCCTCGCGCCAGCAGCCAGGTCTCCTCGTCGGACAGACCGGCCTGGGCCACCGTCTTCTCCAGGACCGCGAGCGAGTGGGGCCAGGTCGAGTCGCCGTGCGGGTAGTCGACCTCGAACATGATCTGCCGGATGCCGATCACGTCCCGTTGCAGCAGCCCGGCCACGTCGTCGTAGACGCAGCCGTAGAGCCGGTCGGCCAGGTAGCTGCTCGGCGGCCGGGTGATCAGGTTCTCGACATTGCCGTAGACGGGACGCTCGTTCCACACCTGGTCGAGGCGTTCGAGCAGGTAGGGCATCCAGCCGACCTGGCCCTCGGACAGCGCGACCTTCAGCGTCGCGAACCGCTCCAGCAGGCCGCTGGTCAGCCAGTCGCAGAACGCGTGCGCGGCGCCCTGGTAGGTGAGCGCCAGCGACACCGCCCGCGGCGCGTCGGGAGAGGTCACCGGGAAGGTCGAGGACGACCCGATGTGCAGGTTCACCACCGTTCCGGACTCCTCGCAGGCCGCGAACAGCGGGTCCCAGTGACCGGTGTGGATACTCGGCAGCCGCAGTCGGGTCGGGTTCTCGGAGAACGCGACGGCGTAGGAGCCCTTGGCCGCGCACCGGCGGACCTCGGCGGCGGCGAGCTCGGGGTCCCACAGCGGGATCAGGGTCAGCGGGATGAGCCGGCCGTGGCCCGCGCCGCCGCACCACTCGTCGATCATCCAGTCGTTGTAGACCCGGATGCAGGCCAGGCCCAGTTCGCGGTCGGCGCACTCGTGGAAGGTCTGGCCGCAGAACCGCGGGAACGTCGGGAAGGCCAGGGACGCCTCGGTGTGGTTGGCGTCCATGTCCGCCAGCCGCGCGGACTGCTCGAAGCAGCCCGGACGGATGTCGTCGTAGAGCATCGGGTCCCAGTGGGCGCCCAGCCAGTTCTGGTCCTTGCCCGCGGCGGCGAAGCCTGGCAGGATCGCCGCCTGCTTCCCGTCGAAGTGCCACACGTCGGCCCAGCCGCCGTCATCGGTCTGCTCCCACGCGCCGCGCGGCCCCGTGCCAAACCGGCCTCGGACGCGCTGGAGCACGGGCGCGGCCGCGGCGAAGCGGGCCGGAAGCCTGCTGGTCCACAGGTCACCCGGCTCCAGGACATGGTCGTCCACCGAAATGATCTTTGGCGTCATGCGAGCAGAACCTCCGTCCCCGCGGCCAACCCGCATCGTCAAGGTAGAACAATAAGCTAATTGATTAGACGATACAAGTCCGCGATCGTCCAGCGACCGCACGCCGGAGCACACCGCTGGTCGGGCGTCCCCGCCTCAACGGCTCATCCGCCGTGGAACAGCGCGTTCGCCGGTGAGCCGGGAGGCGACAAGGTCAGCCGTCTCGGCGACGAGGCCGACGATCCTGTCCCGAGCGGCGTCTGTGACCTCCGCCATGGGGTAGGTAACGGCGACGGCGGCAGCCGGCCGCCCGTCGCGGGTGAGCACGGGTACCGCCACGGAAGCAAAACCGGGCGTAACCTCACCGTCCTCCTCCGCGTGACCGCGCCGGCGAACGTCAACGAGCACCCGCCGTAGAGCGGACAGAGTCCATGGCCCCACGTCGTGGCGCAGCACGAAGGCGTCCCGGTCGGGGAACAGCGCCCGCACCTGGGCCGCCGGCAGGACCGCGAGCATGGCACGGCCGCTTGCGGTGAGGTGGGCGGGGAGCCGGACCCCGACATCGGTGATCAGCGGAGGGCGTCGCGGTGCCCGCTCTTCGATGACGTATACGACCTCCCGCCCGTGAAGCACCGCCAGATGGGCCGTGTGCCCCGCCCGGTCGACGAGGTTGGCCAGAGGGACCCGGGCAAAGCGCTGAAGCGGAACCTGCCGCGAGTAGCCGCTTCCGAGCTCGTAGGCGCTCAGCCCCAGGCTGTATCGACGTTCATCAGGAAGGCGCACGACGAAGCCCTCGGCCATCAGCGTGGAGAGCAGATGGTAGGTGGTGGAGCGCGGGAGCCTCAGGTCCCGGCTGATCGTGGCGGCGGCCACCGGTTGGGGCTGACGGCTCAGGTGGCGCAGGATCGCGAGCACCTGCGCCGCGGCCGGAACGTTGCTCACCTTGCGCCCGGGCGTCGACTGTCTGGGATCACAGACACATTGTGCTCTCCGGGTATGGCGCCCGGAGGGCAGGAGCGTGTGGACTCGTGGTGTGGAGGACGTGACTATCGGTGTGGGGGGGCTGACCGAGGACGACGTCGTGTCCGTGGCCCGCGGCAACGCCCGAGTCCGCCTCTCCCCCGAGGCGCTCGAGGCGATCGCTCAGGGCCGCGTGGTGATCGATGCCCTGGCCGCCGGCGCTGAACCCCACTACGGCGTTTCCACTGGCTTCGGCGCACTGGCCACCCGGCACATCCCGGTGGGGTTGCGCGCCCAGCTGCAACGCAGCCTGGTCCGCTCGCACGCCGCCACCTCGGGACCCGAGGTCGAGCGGGAGGCCGTCCGGGCGATGATGCTGCTGCGGCTCTCCACCCTGGCCACGGGCCGGACCGGCGTCCGCCCGGCGGTGGCGCAGACCTACGCGGACCTCATCAACGCCAGCATCACGCCCATCGTCCGCGAGTACGGCTCGCTCGGCTGCTCCGGGGATCTCGCGCCGCTCGCGCACTGCGCTCTGGCGGCTACCGGCGAGGGCGAGGTCCGCGACGCCGACGGTGCGGCGGTTCCCGCCGCCGCCGCTCTCGCGGCGGCCGGGATCGAGCCATTGGTGCTGCGGGAGAAGGAGGGCCTCGCCCTCATCAACGGCACCGACGGGATGCTCGGCATGCTGGCCCTGGCCTGCCACGACCTCGCCCTCCTGCTGCGCACCGCGGACATCTCCGCGGCGATGAGCATCGAGGCGCTTCTCGGGACCGATGCCGTGTTTGTCCCCGAGCTGCAGGCACTACGACCGCATCCCGGCCAGGCTGAGAGCGCCAAGAACCTCCGCGCCCTGTTGTCCGGGTCGCCGATCATGGCCAGCCATCGGAGCCCGGACTGCGCCCAGGTGCAGGACGCCTACTCGCTTCGGTGCACCCCGCAGGTGCACGGCGCGGCCAGGGACACCGTGACCCACGCACGGCTCGTCGCCTCCCGCGAACTCGCCAGCGCCGTCGACAACCCCGTACTCACGCTCGACGGCCGCCTGGAGAGCAACGGAAACTTCCACGGAGCGCCCGTGGCGTACGTCCTCGACTTCCTCGCCATCGTCACCGCCGACGTCGCGTCGATGTCCGAGCGCAGGACGGACCGCATGCTCGATGTGCATCGCAGCCAGGGCCTTCCGGCGTTCCTTGCCGACGATCCCGGCGTCGACTCCGGACTGATGCTCGCCCAGTACACCCAGGCCGGCATCGTCTCCGAGCTGAAGCGTCTGGCCGCGCCGGCATCGGTCGACTCGATCCCCTCGAGCGCCATGCAGGAGGACCACGTCTCGATGGGGTGGTCGGCCGCGCGCAAGCTGCGCCGTTCGCTCGACGGCCTGACCCGGGTGGTCGCCATCGAGATCCTGACGGCGAGCCGGGCACTCGACCTGCGCGCCCCGCTGGCTCCCGCCGCCGGTACCCACGCTGTCCGGGACCTCGTGCGGACCGTCACCGGGGGACCCGGTCCGGACCGCTACCTCTCCCCCGAGATCGAGGCTGTCGTGGGCCTGGTGGCGTCCGGCAGCGCCCTGGGCGCGGCTGATGCCGCCTGCGGCCCTCTCACCTGACCCACCACCGTCCAGCCCGTCCCAAAGGAGTCCCCGATGTCCGGCCCCCGCCCCGTACGGTCTCCTCGCGGGACTACATTGACCGCCCGGTCCTGGCAGACCGAGGCGCCGCTGCGGATGCTGCAGAACAACCTCGACCCCGAGGTCGCGGAGCGACCCGACGATCTCGTCGTCTACGGCGGCACCGGACGGGCCGCGCGAAGCTGGGACGCCTTCGACGCCATGATCCGGACGCTGACGACGCTGCGCGAGGATGAGACGATGCTCGTCCAGTCGGGCAAGCCGGTGGGCGTGCTGCGGACCCACGAGTGGGCCCCTCGAGTGCTGATCGCCAACTCCAACCTCGTGGGCGACTGGTCCACCTGGCCGGAGTTCCGGCGGTTGGAAGCGCTGGGCCTCACCATGTACGGGCAGATGACCGCGGGATCCTGGATGTATATCGGGACCCAGGGCATCCTGCAGGGCACCTACGAGACGTTTGCCGCGGTGGCTGACAAGCGGTTCAACGGGACCCTCACCGGGACGCTGACCCTCACCGGTGGCTGCGGCGGGATGGGTGGCGCGCAGCCGCTCGCCGTCACCCTCAACGGGGGCGTCTGCCTCATCGTCGACGTCGACCACTCCCGGCTCCAGCGCCGGGTGGAGCACCGTTACCTCGACGAGGTCGCGCCGGATCTCGACACCGCCATCGCCACTGTCCTGCGGGCGAAAGCGGACCGCCGGGCGCTGTCCGTCGGGGTCACCGGCAACTGCGCCGAGGTCTTCCCGGAACTGCTGCGCCGCGGGCTCGCCGTCGACATTGTCACCGACCAGACCAGCGCGCACGACCCACTCGCCTACCTCCCCGAGGGCGTCGCCGTCGAGGACTGGCACGACCTCGCCGAGCGCAAGCCCGAGGAGTTCACCAACCGGGCCCGGGCAGCGATGGCCAAGCACGTGCAGGCGATGGTCGAGTTCCAGGACGCCGGCGCGGAGGTGTTCGACTACGGCAACTCGATCCGGGAGGAGGCCCGCCTCGGCGGGTACTCCCGGGCCTTCGAGTTCCCCGGCTTCGTGCCCGCCTACATCCGGCCGCTGTTCTGCGAGGGCAAGGGGCCGTTCCGCTGGGTTGCCCTGTCCGGCGACCCGGCCGACATCCACGCCACCGACGAGGCCGTCATGAAGCTCTTCCCCGACGACGACCGGCTCCAGCGGTGGATGCGTGGAGCGCGGGAACACATTGCCTTCCAAGGACTCCCGGCGCGCATCTGCTGGCTCGGCTACGGCGACCGCGATCGCGCCGGGGCGAGGTTCAACGAGATGGTGGCCTCCGGGGAGCTCACGGCCCCCATCGTCATCGGCCGGGACCACCTCGACACCGGCTCGGTCGCCTCCCCCTACCGCGAGACCGAATCGATGCTCGACGGCTCGGACGCCATCGCCGACTGGCCGCTCCTCAACGCGCTGGTGAACACCTCCTCGGGAGCCACCTGGGTCTCGATCCACCACGGCGGCGGGGTCGGCATCGGCCGGTCCCTGCACGCCGGCCAGGTCACCGTGGCCGACGGCACGGAACTGGCCCGGCAGAAGCTCGAGCGGGTCCTGAGCAACGACCCGGCGACGGGCATCCTCCGCCACGCCGACGCCGGTTACGGCAGAGCCGACGACGTCGCCCGCGCCACCGGGGTGCGGATGCCCATGCGGGAGGGCTCGTGACCTTCGAGGCCATGTGGGGCGACCTCTCGCCGGTCGGCCGCGCGGCGGCCACCGGCGGATACCGGAGGTTCGCCTGGACGTCCGAGGACAGCACGCTGCGGCACTGGTTCACCGGAGAGGCGGCGGCCCGCGGTCTCGATGTCGTCACCGACCGCGCCGGCAACCTATGGGCCTGGTGGGGAAACCCCGACGCCGGAACCCCGGGGGTCGTGATCGGTTCTCATCTCGACTCGGTGCCCGACGGCGGCGCGTTCGACGGGCCGCTCGGCGTGGTATCCGCCTTCGCCGCCGTGGACCAACTGCGGGCCAGCGGCTTCCGACCAGCAGCCCCGGTGGGTATCGCCTGCTTCTCCGACGAGGAAGGTGCCCGGTTCGGCATCCCCTGCACCGGCTCGCGCCTCATCACCGGAGCCCTTCATGCCGACAGAGCCCGCGCGCTGCGCGACGGCGACGGCATCACGCTGGCAGAGGCGATGGCGCTTTCGGGCCACGACCCGCGGCAGGTCGGACCGGACCCGGAAGCGCTGCGGCGCATCGGGATGTTCGTCGAGCTGCACGTCGAGCAGGGACGCGGCCTCGCCGATCTCGGCCGCCCGGTGGCGGTGGGCTCGTCGATCTGGCCGCATGGCCGGTGGCGCCTGGATCTGGAGGGTGAGGCCAACCACGCCGGCACCACCCGGCTCGCCGACCGCCGGGACCCGATGCTCGACCTCGCGCACGTCGTCACGACCGCACGGACATCCGCCAGCATCGTCGGGTGCGTGGCCACCGTCGGGAAGGTGCAGGTGATCCCGAACGGGGTCAACGCGATCCCGTCCCGGATCACCGCGTGGCTCGACGCCCGCGGCCCGCAGGAGGATCACGTCCGTTCCGTCGTCGGTGCCGTCGCCACGGCCGCGGGCTCCGATCCGGTCGAGGAGTCCTTCACCGCGGCGACGGATTTCGATGCCGTGCTCGTCGGCCGGCTGGCGAAGCTGCTCGGCGACGCCCCCGTACTCGGGACAGGCGCCGGTCACGACGCCGGGATCCTGGCCCGGGCGGGAATCCCCACGGCGATGCTCTTCGTGCGCAACCCCACCGGGGTCTCGCACTCCCCGGCCGAGCACGCGGAGACCGCCGACTGCCTCGCGGGGGTCGACGCCCTGGCTCAGGTCCTCGAAGACATAGCCGCTAGAGGGCCAAAGGGTGTGCGAAAATGATCTTTCTTCGCACACCCGGCCGGGGTTCCTGCCGGATCGCGAAGCGATCTGGTAGGTCCGCATCATCCCCAGGATCACTGAGGCGCGCGGGATGAGGTGGTTCGCCGCCGACGCCGTGCTGGCCACCGGCCCGGCGCGGAACGTCACTTTCGAGGCCGCTGACGGCCGGTTCACCAGCATTCGACCCGGCACCGAGCCGGGCGACGCCGTCCGACTGCCCGGCGTCGTGCTGCCCGGCTTCGCCAACGGCCACAGCCACGCCTTTCACCGCGCTCTGCGGGGGCGGACCCACGACGGCCCCGGCGACTTCTGGAGCTGGCGGCACGCGATGTACACCGTCGCCGGGCGCCTGGACCCGGACAGCTACCTGACCCTCGCCCGCGCGACCTACGCCGAGATGGCGCTGGCGGGAATCACGTCGGTCGGCGAGTTCCACTACCTGCATCACGCCTGCGGCGGCACCCCCTACGCCGACCCGAACGCGATGGCGGAGGCCCTGCGCCAGGCCGCCACCGACGCCGGCATCCGGCTCACCCTCGTCGACACCTGCTACCTCGCGGGCGGTCTTGGAAGCGACGGCCACACGCCGCTTTCGGGACCGCAACTGCGGTTCGGTGACGGCACCGTCGACGCCTGGGCGGAGCGGGTCGACCTGCTCCGCCCGTCGGAGCGGATGCGGGTGGGGGTGGCGGCGCACTCGGTGCGGGCAGTACCTCGGGAGGCGCTCCCCACCGTGGTCTCGCAGGCGCGGGGGCGGCCGCTGCACGTCCACCTGTCCGAGCAGCCCGCCGAGAACGAGGCCTGCGCCGGGTTCTACGGATGCACCCCGACCGCTCTGCTCGCGGAGGCCGGCGCGCTCGGGCACACCACCACGGCGGTCCACGCCACCCACCTGACCTCCGGCGACGTCGGCCTCCTGGGCCGCTCCGGGACCACGGTCTGCCTGTGCCCTGGTACCGAGCGCGACCTCGCCGACGGCATTGGGCCGGGCGGGGCGCTGCGCGACGCGGGTGCGCCGCTGAGTGTCGGCAGCGACCAGAACGCCTCCATCGACCTCTTCGGAGAGATCCGCGGGGTGGAGGAGCACGAGCGACTGACCTCGTTGCGGCGCGGCCGCTTCGGACATGACCAGCTCCTGGGCTTCCTCACCGACCACGCGGCGATCGGCTGGGATGCCGGCCGGCTCGAGGTGGGTGGCCGGGCCGATCTCGTGGCCGTGCGGCTCGACACGCCGCGTACCGCGGGGGTGGCGGCCGAGCGGGTCCTGATGGCCGCGACCGCCGCGGACGTCGACACCGTCGTGGTGGACGGCCGGACCGTGGTGACGGGCGGACAGCATGTCCTCGGCGACGTCGGCCGGCTACTCGGAGAGGCGATTTCAGCTGTGTGGGAGCAGGAACGATGAGCAGCACCCTCGTCGGCGGAATCGGCGAGCTGGTCACCAACGACCCTTCGGTCGGTGACAGATCCACCCTTGGCATCCTGACGGACGCCGCCGTCGTGGTTTCGGACGGCCGGGTCCGCTGGGTGGGTCGCGAGGCGGAGGCGCCGGCGGCGGACCGTCGCGTGGATCTCGGTGGGCGCGCGGTGATCCCCGGCTTCGTGGACTCCCATGCGCATCTCGTGTTCGCCGGCGACCGGTCCGCCGAGTTCGCCGCCCGGATGGCCGGAGCCCGCTACAGCGGCGGCGGCATAGCCACCACGGTGGCGGCCACCCGTAGGGCGACCGACGAGCAGTTGCGGACCTTGCTCGCCACGCGGATGACGGAGATGCACACGCAGGGAACCACGACGGTGGAGGTCAAGAGCGGTTACGGCCTCACCATCGCGGACGAGGTCCGGGCGCTGCGGCTGGCGCGGGAGGTCACCCCCGAGACCACGTTCCTGGGGGCGCACGTCGTGCCCCCAGGGACCGATCGAGCGGACTACGTGAGGCTGGTGTGCGGGGAGATGCTCACCGCCTGCGCCCCCTACGCCCGGTGGATCGACGTCTTCTGCGAGCCGGCCAGCCCAACCGCGTTCGATGGCGACGAGGCACGCGCGATCCTGCTGGCGGGCCGGAGGACCGGACTCGGCCTCCGGGTCCACGGCAACCAGCTCTCAGCCGGGCCCGGGGTGCAACTGGCTGTCGAGCTGGGATGCGCGAGCGTCGACCATTGCACGCATCTGACCGACGCCGACGTCGACGCGCTGGCCGGCGGGTCCACAGTGGCGACGCTGCTGCCTGGCGTCGAGTTCTCCACCCGTTCCCCCTACCCCGACGCCCGGCGGCTGCTGGCAGCCGGCGTGACCGTGGCGCTGGCCACCGACTGCAACCCCGGCAGCTGCTACACGTCGTCGATGCCGCTGATGATCGCGCTGGCCGTCCGGGAGATGTCCATGACCCCGGCCGAGGCCCTGTCCGCGGCCACAGTAGGTGGGGCACAAGCCCTGAGGCGCAACGATATCGGAGTCCTTGCTCCCGGCTACACGGCCGATCTTACGGTGCTGGACGCCCCCAGCTATCTGCACCTGGCCTACCGCCCCGGCGTCCCTATCGCCCGCGCCCTCGCTCTTCCCGGTCGGTCCCACCAGTGATCCTGGGGACAACCGGACCTACCAGCAGACCTCCCAGATCACGACCTCCCAGATCGCTGACCTCCCAGATCGACTGCGTCGATCCGGCGGGGACCCTGTCGCCGATCTGGCAGGGACCCCGTTCGGCGATCCGGCAGGAACCCCGGCCGGGTATGCGAAGAAAGATCATTTTCGCATACCCTTTGGCCCTATAGGAAGCTGAGGAGCCGTTCGGCCATCTCGAGGTCGACGGTGAGATCGCGGTCCTCGGCGCCGCGGGGGAGGTCCGCCACCGCCGACCATGCGGCGTGCAGTCCCGTCGGCAGCGCGGCCTCGGCGGCAGCCGACCGGGCCTGGAGCCGGAGGCACCGGACCGCCGCGACCAGCTCTCCCGCAAGCACAGTGCGCAGCCGGATCGCTGTCTGGGCAGCCTGGGAGGCAGCCAGGGAGGCGAAGCTCGCGTCCTCCTCCACCCCGCGGGACAGTGTGACCGACTGCAGGCTGGCCGGGCTGGCGAGGGCCCGCATCTCCGCCAGCGCCGAGGCGACCACGTACTCCGCAATCATGATCCCCGACGCCGCCGGGGTGCCCTCGCCGAGGAACGGCGCGAGGCCGGTGTAGGCCGGCTCGGCCAGCATGGTGAGCCGGGTGAGCGAGAGGTGCGCCGACTGGGACGCCGCCAGGACGACAGCGTCCAGTGCTTGACCGAGGTAGGAGGCGTGGAAGCCGCCGTGGTGGGCGATGCCATGGGCGGCCGAGACGATCGGGTTCTCCGAGCCGGTGTTCACCATCCGTGTCACCACGTCCGAGAGCGTGGCAAGGCTGTCAAGGAAGACGCCGTGCACCTGGGGCAGGCTGCGCAAACCGAACGGGTCCTGGATCCGCGCCCCAGCCGGGGTGCCGGCAACGAGCTCACGCATGCGGACACAGACATGCCGCGCGCCAGGGAAAGGCGTGGCCACCTCTACGGCGGGAGCGAACGCCTCGATGTTCCCGGTCACGCCGACGAAGGTCAGTGCCGCGACGACGTGAGCCGCCTCGGCCAGCGCAAGCAGGTCGGCACACGCGAGCGCGGCATCGGCGAGAGTGGCCGCGCTACTGGACAGGAACGGGACGGCGTCCCCGCTGCCGACGACGACCGGGCGGCGGATCGGATTTGTCGTCATTACCTGCCCGCTGATGGCCAGGGCGGTGACGGCGAGCGCCGAGAGATCACCCGTACCAATGCTTCCCAGCTCTCGTACCGGTGGAAGCGCATCCAGCTGGAGCAGGTCGGCCAGGGCATCGAGGAGATCCGGTGACGCACCGTTGCCGTCCGCGGCCAACTGGTTCAACCGCACGACCAGCATCGCCCGGACCCGCTCGGCGGAGCGCAGCGAACCGCCCGACGTGGCGTGGCTGAGGATCAGACTCCGGGCCCCGGCCTCGGGGTCCGAGACCGTTTGGACGCGGTTGGCTCCGACCCCGGTCGTACGCCCGTAGATCGGCCTCTCGGACGAGGCGGCGTTCGCAAACGCCTGGGATCGCCGAACACGTTCGCGCGCCTCCTCTCCCACGCGCACCGGCGTGAGCCGCCGCGCGACCGCGACGATGTCGTCGATCCGGAGACTGCTGCCGTCAATCTCGATCATGGCGTTGCTCCTGAGCCGCCGCGGCGACAGATCGTTCTGTTTCATTCGCGAAAACTGTCTGGCGACCCTCTTGGACCCAGAGGCCCTACATGGCATCTTATCGTCCAATGGCAGGCTACTTCCACCAGATGGAAGCAGCCAGGGCTTCGGACGGGAGGGCGTGAGGCTGCATGCCACTCGACGCCGAGGAGGAGTTCGCCATCGCCACCGGCAGCACTTCGACTCGCACGGTGGATCGCGCCTTGCTCCTGCTCTCCGAGGTGTGCGAACAGGAGTCACTCTCCTTGTCCGAGTGCGCCCGACGGGCCCACCTACCGGCCAGCACGGCACTGCGGCTCCTGCGCACGCTCGAACGTGCCGGGTTCGTGTCGCGCAACGGCGAGGGAAGTTTCGGAGCCGGCCCGCGACTGATCCAACTGGGTGCGACCGCCATCGGGCGCAACACCTTGGTGAGGATCGCCACGCCTGCGCTGCACCGCATCGTGGCCGCCACGGGCGAGTCGGCCTACCTTTCGATGCGCGCGGCCCGCGACAGCGCCATCTACGTCGCGATGGTGGAGGGCACCCACTCTGTGCGGCACACGAGCTGGATCGGCCGAACGGTGCCGATGGCCGGGCTCGCGGTGGGGCGCGCTCTGATGGACGACGTCCCGCCGTCGGGCTACGTCGCCGAGCGCGACCGCCTCGAGCCCGACGTGACCGCCATCGCGGCACCCGTCCGGCATCCGGGAGGGGTCGCAGGGGCCTTCAGCGTCCTCGGCCCGAGCTACCGCATCGACGACAACACGATGCACGACTACGGGCGAATCGTTGCCCAGGAAGCGCGGCTACTGAGTGCCCAGCTCGGAACGCCCAATCCCCCACCGACGGCGGAACAGGACACAGGGACATGATCAGATTTGACACAGTGTCGAAGCACTACCCCGATGGAACCGTCGCCGTCGACGAGCTGAACCTGGTAGCGCCGTCTGGGCAGATCACAGTGCTCGTCGGACCGTCCGGCTGCGGGAAGACCACCAGCCTGCGAATGATCAACCGGATGATCGAGCCGACCTCCGGCTCGATCTGGATAGACGATGTCGACACGGCTGGTATGGCCACCCACGAGCTGCGCCGCCGGATCGGCTACGTCATCCAGCACGCCGGGCTCTTTCCGCATCGCACGATCGTCGACAACGTCGCCGCTGTCCCGTTGCTGCTCGGGCACAACAAGAAGCAGGCGCGAACCCGTGCTGTCGAGCTCCTCGAACGGGTAGGGCTACCGGCCCACTTCGCCAAGCGGTACCCCGCGCAGCTGTCGGGCGGCCAGCAGCAACGTGTCGGGGTGGCCCGAGCCCTCGCCGCCGATCCACCGGTGATGCTCATGGACGAGCCGTTCTCCGCGGTCGACCCCGTCGTGCGCGAGCAGTTGCAGGACGAGTTCCTCCGACTGCAGGGAGACCTCGGCAAGACCATCGTGTTCGTCACCCACGACATCGACGAAGCGATCAAACTGGGCGACCAGGTCGCGGTGCTGAGGGTCGGCGGGCGGCTCGCGCAGCTCGCTCCCCCGCAAGAGCTGTTGAGTCGACCCGTCGATGCCTTTGTGGCGGGATTCGTGGGGCGGGACCGCGGCTATCGCGCGCTCGCCTTTACCAGCGCCGGAACGCTCTCTACCCACGCCGAGCAGACCGTCGCGCTGGGCGGCCCCGTGCCCTCGGGCTCCGACGACGGCACCTGGATCCTCGTGGTCGACGCCGCGGGCACGCCGCACGGCTGGCTGAATCTCGAACACCTGCGCGCCGGCGAAGAGACGGTGACCGAGGAGATGCTCTACCGCGGAGGCACCCTCGCCACCCAGGGAGGAACCCTGCGGGCGGCGCTCGACGCCTGCCTCTCGTCGCCGTCCGGGCGCGGCGTCGTCGTCGACGCCAGTGGTTGCCTGATCGGCTCCGTCACGGCACGCGAAGTCCTCGATCTCATTGAGGCCCGGACGGCGATGGCATCGTGATCTCCGCGGCCGGCACAAGCTCCAGCTCTTCCCCGCTGCACTTCATCGGGTATTTTATGGACCATCGCCACGAGGACCTCGGGTGGCTGTGGTCGCACACGTGGCTCTCGGTGCTCCCGGTGGTGATCGGGCTCGCGATCGCGCTCCCTCTCGGCTGGCTCGCGCGACGCCACCGGTTCGTCTACCCACCGCTGATCTCGATCACCGGTCTTCTCTACACGATCCCTTCGATCGCGTTGTTTGTCATGATCCCGCCGATTCTCGGCTTGAGTTCACTCGACCCGATCCAGGTGCCGATCGCTCTCACCGTCTACTCGGTGGCCCTGCTGGTGCGGGTCGTGGCCGACGGGCTCGCCTCGGTGCCCGAGGAGACGCTGCAGGCCGCCAGCGCCATCGGATACAAGGATCTGGGTCGCTTCTTCAAGGTGGAGCTCCCCATCGCCGTACCCGTCATCACGGCGGGCGTGCGGGTGGCTCTGGTGGCCAACGTCAGCATCGTCGCCGTCGCCGGGACGATCGGAATGTCAAACCTCGGGCAGCTGTTCACGACCGGTTTCCAGCTCTCGACCCCCACGCCGTACTACCCGCCGATCGTTCTCGGGATCGTGCTGTGTGTTCTGCTCGCCCTCGTGCTCGACGGCCTGGTCCTGCTGCTGAACCGGATACTCGTCCCGTGGCGGAGGGTTGCCCGATGATCATCACAAGGGTCTTCAACTGGCTCACCGACGGCGACAACTGGAAAGACAGCCATCTGAACACCGGCATTCTCACCCAGCTCGAGGCGCATATCCGGTTCACGGGGATCGCTCTCGCCGTCGCCATCCTGATCGCGCTTCCCCTGGGCATGCTCATCGGCCACACCGGACGCGGCACCTGGTTGGTCTCGGCGGCCAACGCGGTCCGCGCCCTTCCCACGGTGGGCGTGCTGGTGCTGCTGACCGTGATCATCGCTCCACACTTCCACGGCCGTACGGACACCGGGTACCTGATCCCCACCGAGATCGTCCTGGTTCTGCTCGCCGTTCCACCCATCCTGGCGAACACCTACGCCGGGATCGACAACGTCTCCCCGGCGGTGCGCGACGCCGCGGCCGGCATGGGCATGACCGGTCCACAGGTTCTCTTCCAGGTCGAGCTGCCGTGCAGCCTCCCTCTCATCTTCTCCGGACTCCGGTCGGCAACCCTCCAGGTGATCGCGACCGCGACCATCGCCTCCTACGTTCCTCTCGGCGGTCTCGGGCGATTCATCTACGACGGCCTCGCGCAGCAGGACTATCCGCAGATGATCGGCGGAGGCGTGCTGGTGGCCGCTCTCGCGCTGACCACGGATCTCATTTTCGCGACAATCCAACGCTACGCGGTCTCGCGAGGAATCACCGGACGGTTCCCCCGCGGGAGGCCGGCCGTGGCCTCGGAAGTCCAGTCGGCCGTCCTGACAGGGCCGGAAGTATCCCACGCCTGATCTCTTCCGGAACCACATCCGAATGAGTCGTACCTCGACGCAACCAGGGAGAAAAGATGAAGCGGAAATTCCTTAGATCAGTCACGGCCGTCGCCGCCGTCGCCGCGGTCGCCGCCGTCGGCCTGGCGGCCTGCGGGTCGAGCGACTCGCCCACCGCGAGCGGCAAGAGCGTCGCGAGCGGGTTGATCCTCGGCGGTCCGCCGGAGTTCAAGACGCGGGCCGACGGCGTGCCCGGCCTGGAGAAGAACTACGGCGTCACCTTTGGTAAGTTCACCGTTACCGACACCGGTGGCCCGGTCACCGTGACGGCTCTGAAGAACGGGCAGATCGACGCGGCCGACCTGTTCACCACTGACCCCTCGATCGCGGCCAACGACTTCGTGATTCTCACCGACCCGAAGAGCAACTTCGCGGCCCAGAACATCGTGCCGGTAATCAACAAGGCCAAGGCGACGGACGGCGTCAAGACGACTCTCAACGCCATCCAGGCCAAGCTCACGACGTCCGGGCTCTCGGCGCTGCTCACCAAGGTGCAGACGGACAAGCAGGACCCGGATGCGGTGGCCAGGCAGTGGCTGTCCGACAACGGTCTTGCCGCCACCGGCACCGCGGCCTCGGGCGTCAGCCTGACCATCGGTTCCGCCAACTTCCCGGAGAACGTGATCCTCGCCGAGATCTACGCGGAGGCGCTCAAGGCGCAGGGCGCCTCAGTCAAGACCACGCTGAACATAGGCAGCCGGGAGAAGTACTACGCGGCGCTCAAGGACGGCTCGCTCGACCTGTTCGCCGAGTACACCGGCACGCTCCTGCAGTTCATCGACGCGTCCGCCACGGCCACCAGCTCCGCCGACGTGTACGCCGCGCTGGCAAAAGCCCTGCCCGCCAACCTGATCGAGCTCGACCAGGCGACCGCCCAGGACAGCGACGCCATCGTCGTCACCAAGGCGACGGCGGACAAGTACCACCTCGTCTCCATCGCCGACCTGGCCAAACTGGCCAGCTGAACCCCGCGGCCGCGCTCCAGCCCGTCCAGTACCGACCGCTCTGGTTCGGTCGGTACTGGACGGTGGTTGCACACAGCCACCCAGCCCGTCGAGCGAGACCGCACGACCTCCCAGCATGACGCGGCAAGGTCACCCACCGCGCCCCTGGGGCCGGTCGGACGGGCGCTCACAGCCGGGTTGGCGGCGGGGCCTCCTGCTCGGGCCCCGGGAATCGGATCGGCACCGTCGCACGCTCGACACCGTCCCGTGCGGCGGTCGCCTGGTCGGGTGCCCCGCCGACCAGCGACTGCGTCCGGTGCGAGCGCCAACCCTGCCCCCTTGGGCCCGCCGCCGGTAGACCCGCGGGGCCGTGGACGGCGCTGCGCCGCGGGTTGTCGACGTGCACAGCCACACTAGCGGGCGTGCTTGCGGAAGACCGGGAGGCGGAAGGCGCCGGCGTCGTCTTCGCACTCGATGAACTCGACCTCGACGGGCATGGCCGGCGTCATCTCGTCTCTGGTGAAGCCGACCGGATTGCTGACGAAGAGCGGGCCTTCGTCAAGCTCGACGAGGATGGTGTCCCAGGGCAGCGGGATCTCCCAATGGTACCGGTGCTCGAACGTGGCCCAGCTCACGAGCTCGCCGGTACCGGCGACACGTCGCCAGTCCAACTCGTCACCGCCGCAGTGCGCGCACCGCGTGACCGGGGGCCAAGCGAAGGAGCTACAGCCAGTACACCGCTGCAGCCGCAGCTCGCCCCTGCTGCAGAACTGCCAGAACTCGTCGTGGACACCCCCGAGAAACCGGTTCGGTCTGCGCTCGGGCACGGTCACCCTCCCCGCGTGAACAGGAGCGGGTGCGCGGACTCGGTCGTCGCCATCGAGAACAACGACGTCGTCACGTCGTCGACCTGACGGCCACCCGCCTCGTGGCGCAGCTGGCGGACCGCCTCCACGACATGGTTCCACCCGTGCATGTACGCCTCGGACAGCAAGCCGCCGCTCGTGTTCGTCGGCAGCGCGCCACCGAGGTCCATCTGGCCGTCCTTGCAGAACTCCAGGCCGGTACCGGCCTCGGCGAAGCCGTAGCCCTCAAGCTGCTCCACGAGGTGGATGCTGGATGCGTCGTAGCCCTGGAAATGACCCACGTCGGAACGGGCGAGGCCGGCCATCTCGAACGCCTGCCGCCCAGCCTCGGCGAAGTGGAGGCGAAGGCGCTCGCGCACCAGTTGGTGCATCTTCGCCGGGCCAGTCCTGGCGTGACCCCAGCCAGCCACCTCGACGGGGACATGCGGGAGGTCGGTCGTCATGCCCGTCCTGCGCATGATCAGGCAGACGGCCCCGTTGTTCACAAGACAGATGTCGAAAAGGCGCAACGGCCGGACGATGTAACGAGACGTGAGGTAGTCGTCGATCGTGAGCCGCGCCCGCATGATCGCGTTCTCGTTCCGCCCCGCGTGGCGCCGCAACGTCATGGCGACGCTGCCCAGGTCTGCCTCGGTCGCGCCGAAGGTGTTCATGTAGTGCTGGAAGATGAAGGCCCAGTGGGCAGCCTGGGAACTCCAGCCCCAGGGCGTGAAGTAGTAGTACGAGACCGGCGTCGCGCCCTCGTCACCGTAGGTCGCTCCGCCGTACACCCGTTGGGACGCCCTCGGCGCGGCGGCGTAGACGAGGGCGATCGTGTCGCATCTCCCCTCGGCGAGCGCCACCACGGCCGGCGGGATGACATGATCCATGATGTTGCCCTTGGCAACGGCGTACCGCGGCCGGATCCCCAACGCCTCCGCCACCTCCCGCGGCGCAGGGCCCCCGTACATGAAGCAGGCGTTCACGCCGTCGATGTCGTCACGCCCCAACCCCGAATCCGCCAGCGCCCGCTCGAAGGCCACCGCGGCAAGAGACAAACCGTCGGGTGCGACATACGTCGCTTCCTTCTGCCGGCCCGCCCGGTAGTCCTTGGCGTAGTCCGACTCGCCGACGCCGACGATGGCGGCCACCCGGGAAAGCTCCCGAGCGGGCTCCGTGAAACCCTCCGTAATCACCACTCCCACTTCTTCACCTTGATGCCGAGCTCACAGCTGAACGTCCGCCAGTCCTGAGCGATGGCCAGTCCTTCCTATTCCGGTGAACCCTCGGTGACGGCGCGGGCGGCGGCGATCAGGTGCGAGGGTCACGTCGCTTCGCGTCCGGCTGTTGCCTGCCACTGTGCCGCCGGCTGTTCGATCCGGTAGAGCCGTGCCGCGTTCTCCCCACAGGATCTTCCGGCGCGCTCCGGTCTCGACCTGCCTGAGCCCCGCGGTGATGGTCTCCTGGATGTTCTCGAACAGGCAGGTGGTGCGCGGGAAGTCGGTCTCGAACAGGATGCTGTCAACCGGCAGCAGCTCGAGGAAGTTCGTTGGCGCCGCCGACTTGCGCCGACGGACTCTGCTTGCAAACCGGACCCGGCCGCGTCCTGTCGGCTCATCATCGGTGAGTCGACCCGTGGCCGTCCTTGCAGGTTCGGCCAAGTGTCTGCCAATTTCGGCCAGACCTGTGTGCGCTGCCACCGCCGCCCCGGTGATCCGTGAGATGATCCAGTAAGCCAAGCGGTGGCCGATCAGCCGGACGTCGAACGACCCGATGCGCGGCCGGCATGTCCTGGCGCCGGTACCTCTTGGAAAGCCGGCTGCTGAAAGCCATAGCTCTGCTGGCCCAGGACGGCCAGAACGAGAACGTCAGCACCGTCGCACTCGCCGTCGGCCTCCAGAGCGTGAGCGCCTTCACCCGCGCGTTCGGCCAGTACACCGGGAGACGCCGACCGGCTACCGCGAGCGCGTCCACTCCAGCTGAACCCGTTCAGGCGGCGAACCGGATGGTGGAACCCCACCCCGGCGTGGCAGAAAGGGGCAAGCACTTGACCGTAGGCGCAAACCGGCGCTCCTGGACGGAGGACACCGTCAGGCCGGCGCCCTCATGCCCTGGAGAACGAACAAAGTCATTTCCCGGTGCAGCTCCGACACCGCGTCCTTTCCGTTGATCGGCAACGTCCGCTCCGCTGCGATGGTCATCGCCCCGAGGATGGCCGCCGCCACTGCGCGCGGCCTGGCGACCGGACGCAACGATCCGTCTGCCGCGCCCTCCTCCAGCAGCTTCACCACGGGCCGCAGGTAGGCACGCGACGCCCGCTCGATGAGTTCGGGACGTCGCGTGGCTCGACCAAGATCAAGCTGGAGCGCCCGAAGCGCGACCGGATAGGTCGCGTATATGTCGATCTGCGCGTAAATGACTCGGTCCAGCCGCTCCGCAGCGTTCCCCGGCCCGTTCAACGCGGTCGAAATAGCTTCCTCGAACGCATCGAAAACGACGCCGCACATGTGCGAGAAAACTGCTTCCTTGCCTTCGAAATGATAGTACAACGTCGCCCTCGGAATACCGGTGGCGGCCGAGATCTCGCTCATCTTCGCCCCGTCGAGGCCACGTTCGGCGAACAGTTCGGCGGCCGCCATCACCTTGGCCGAGATCGAATCCGGAACTGGTCGCATCGGACGTGTACCTCCCGGCTGGGGCAGCTCCTCGACAGAGCGTTTAAAATCCGATTCTATACGGCCGTCCTTGCGGCCGAGCAGGTTGGTCGCTGACGGTCACGTCACGCGCCGACGCGCCGCCCGCCGATCAGCCAGGTCAGGGCCCCGACAACGGGCGCCAGGACGACCCCGACCCGACCTGTCGTCAGCGCCCGGTCACCCGCCGTCGACAACGACGGTCCGCCCCGGTGACGTACTTCCGGGGTCGCCGGCGAGCCACCGGAGGGCGCCGACCACGTCGGCGGCGGTGCCTTCCTGTGGCAGCGGCCTCGCGGATCGCGACGTCGCAGGCCGCGGCGCCGACTGGTCAGGTAGCGCTGGGACTCCGGTGCCGGTCGACGAGCTCAGGCAGCCCGGCGCGTTGCACCTTGCCCATGGCGTTCACCGGCAGAGCGTCCACCTGCGACCAGATCTCCGGAACCTTGTACGGCGAGAGCTCGCGCCGGCACAGCTCGTCGAGCGCCACGAGGTCGAGCGGCGGGCCGGCACTCTCGACCACGGCGGCCACCCGCTGCCCGAGGCGCTCGTCGGGCACCGCATACACGGCGACCCTGGCGACGTCCGGATGCGTCGCGATGACCCGTTCCACCTCGAGCGGGTAGACGTTCGCGCCGCCCCGGATGATGACCAGCTTCTTGCGGTCCAGCACCGTCAGCCATCCGGCGGCGTCGACGGTCCCGATGTCGCCGGTGGGGACAGGGCCTGGCTCGATGGGTCGGACGCCGCCGCGCTCCCAGTAGCCGAGCAGCGGCGTCCATCTGCCCGCCCAGGCGCCGGCGGTGGTTCCGCTCAGCCGCAGCTCGCCGAGGTCACCCGCCGGCAGGCGGCGGCCCTCGTCGTCGTAGGCCGCGACGTCGTAGTGCCCCAGCACCTGCCCGCTCGCGCGCGGACGCCACTCGTCTCCGGGCGGGTCGATCGACACCACGGTCGGCGCCTCGGTCAGGCCGTAGGTGACCCGGGGAACCAGCCCGTGCGCCGCGGCGAACGTCTCGCGCAGCGCGTCCGGGGTGTCGCTGCCGCCGCTCCACACCTCCCGCAGCGAGCCGAGGTCGAGGTCAGGGCGCCCGGCGAGGTCATAGAGCTGCGCGGGCGCGCCGTTCCACACCGTGACGCGCCGCGTGGAGATCCATTCCGCTACCCCTTCGAGGTCGCGCCGGTTCATGATGACGGCGCACCCGCCGGCCTGCGCGGTGAGCAGTGTGGACAGCACCATCAGGTTGAGGATCGTCAACGGGAAGCTGTCGCCCTTGCGCAGCTCGGGTCCCCAGCCTCGGGTCGCGACGAGGACCGCACCCGGAAGGAGCAGGTTGCGCTGGCTGTGCACGACCGCCTTGGGGCGGCCCGATGTCCCACTGGTGAACGCGATCCCGGCCGGCGCATCGAGGTCCAGCTCGACCGCGGGGGCCGCCTCGTCGTGGGCGAGGAGCTCCGCCCACCGATCGGGGTCGACACAGTCCGGCGAGGTCAGCCGGCAACGCGGTCCGGCCAGCACGACCGTTGGCTCGCAGAGGTCGTACAGATCCTCCTGCTCGGTCGCGGCGAGCGCCTCGCCGACCCCCGCCCAGACGGCCCCGATCCGTTGCGCGCCGTGGAAGGCCGCGACGATGTCCAGATCGTTGGGCAGGCAGGCGGCGACACGGTGACCGGGGCGTACCCCCAGCGACCACAGAGCGCCGGCCGCCCGTCGCGCCTGGCCGCCGAGCTCGGCGTACGACCACATGCCGGAGAACGCCTCGATCGCGGTGGCATCCGGGCGCGACGCGAGCGCCGCGTCCAGCACCTCGGCGATCGTGCCAGGGGCAGCCGCCCCCCGGCCAGCCGTCGCGGCCCCGGGGGCGCGATCCGGGCGCTGCGCTGAGTCGCGTGTGCTGTTCACGACATCTTGATACAACTATTCTTACAGGGATTCATCCGACACCCTCGATGGGCCCCTCTGAGGGACCGTCCGCCACCCGGATGCGGCTCGCGCCGGGAGCGACGACGGCGGTGCGCCGGTGCGCGCACCGGTCGGAGTCGATGATGCCTCAAAGCGCGTCAGATCCCTCTGGACGAGCCACGGGGCTAGCCAGCAGCGGGCGTCAGGACGCGCGGCACCGATAAAGCAACGCGAGCTGCGAGGAGTTCGCCTCGTTCCGGCTCCGATGGTCCGGCGAGCGCAAAACAGACGACCACCACAGCGATGGCGGTCTCTTCATCTAGGAGTGGTCGACACGTGACGGAAAATCGCTCCTGTGCTTCATACACCGGCTCGCGGCTGGTCACCGACCGCCGTAAGCGCCACGGCACGATACGTCGAGGCGCCGCGGCATGACGCACTCAGGTCCGCTGTCCGGAGTACGTGTCGTCGATCTGACCTCGATGGTCATGGGCCCCTACTGCACCCAGATCATGGCTGACATGGGCGCCGACGTCATCAAGATCGAGATTCCCGCCGGCGATAACACCCGCTACATCTCGGTCGGGCCGGAGCCGGGAATGGCGGGTGTCTTCGTCAACGTGAACCGCGGCAAGCGCAGCGTCGTCCTGGACCTTCGGTCCGACGAGGCCAGGGAAACGCTACGTGCCCTCATCCGACGCGGCGACGTGTTCATCCACTCGATGCGCGCGAAGGCGATCAACAAACTCGGGTTCGGTTACGAGGACGTGGCCACGCTCAACCCGTCGATCATCTACACCAACTGCTACGGCTACGGCCGCCGCGGCCAGGACGCGAATCTGACCGCCTACGACGACACCATCCAGGCGGAATGCGGCCTGCCGTCAGTACAGGAGCAGCTCACCGGCGAGGCCAGCTACGTCGGCACCATCATGGCCGACAAGATAGGCGGACTAACTGCCCTGTACGCCACCATGATGGCGCTGTTCCACCGCGAGCGGACCGGCGAGGGCCAGGAGGTCGAGGTCAGCATGTTCGAGACCATGGCCGCGTTCATGCTGGTCGAACATGCCAACGGCGCGATGTTCAGCCCTCCCCTGGGCCCAGCGGTGTACCCCCGCGCGGTCACCCCCAACCGGAAGCCCTACCGCACCAAGGACGGCTACATCTCCGCGCTGGTCTACAACGACAAGCAGTGGGTCGCGTTCGTCAATGCCGTGCGGCCGAGCTGGGCGGGCGAGCACTTCGCGACCCTGGAGCAACGAGCACGCCAGATCGACACCGTCTATGCCCGGCTGGCGGAGACCTTCCTGGAGCACACGACGCAGGACTGGCTCGATCTGCTCCGGTCCCTTGACATTCCCGCCGCACCCGTCCGCACCCTCGACGAGCTGTTCGACAACCCGCATCTGAATCAGGCGGGATTCTTCGAGACGGTGGATTCCCCGAATGGACCGGTGCGTTTCCCTGGCACACCGACGTGGTTCTCCCGGACCCCCGGCTTCATCGCCGGCCCTGCTCCCCGGCTCGGCGCCCACACCCAGGAGGTGATCGACGAGCTTGGTGCCACCGCGGAAGGGGCGGTCATCACCGGGCGGGCCGAGAGCTGACGGCGGTGGGCGACGCGGTCCCCCACCGCCCTTCGGTCACCCGCGGCCGTGCGGTCATCTCCCGGGTGGAGAGCGACCGCGGCGAGGTCGCGCGATGCGCCGCGTATCCGTCGCTGTCCGCGGCCGAGTGGAGCCGGCGCGGTCAGGGCGACGTCGCGGCAGTTGCTCGTACTGCCTGTTCAGTGTCCGATCCACCGGGGGGCACGCTTCTCCGCGAACGCCCTGGGCCCTTCCTGGGCGTCCTCGCTGTTGTAGCAGTGCTCGGAGGCATACCTGGCGGCCTTCAGGGCCGCCGAACGCCCCATTTCGGTAGCGATCATCACCGTTTCCCGCGCGGCCCGCACCGAGAGCGGAGCGCCGGCGAGAATCTCACCGGCCAGCCCGAGCGCGGTGTCCATCAGCGCCACGGGTTCGGCGAGGCGGTTGACGAGCCCGATCTCGTGGGCCCGCCGCGCGGTGATCGGCCGGCCGGTGAGCAGGATCTCCATCATGATCCGCTGCGGAATCATGTGTATCAGCGGCGAGGCCCAGGGCGAGCTTCTGCCGACCTTGACCTCGGTGACCGCGAACCGCGCGCTGGTGCTGGCGACACAGAGGTCGCAGGCCTGCGCGATCATCCAGCCGCCGGCGAAGGCGACTCCGTTGACCGCCGCGATGGTGGGCTTCGACAGTTCGACCGTGTCGTACGGGAGGGCAAACATGTCGCGCGGCGGCACTCGCATTCCGGTCGCCACCATCTCCGTGAGGTCTCCGCCGGCGCAGAACGCCTGCTCGCCCGCGCCGGTGAGAATCGCGACGCGCAGCGCCGCCTCGCGCTCAAAGCGATACCAGGCGGCATCCAGGCCCTCGCGGACGTCGCGTGCCAGGCAGTTCCGGGTCTCGGGCCGGTTCAGGGTGATGACAGCGATGCCGTCGTCGCGGGCCTCGAACAGCACGGCCTCACTCATCAGAAACCTCTCCGCTGAATCGTGTCGGCTTCCCGGGCCAGCTCCTCCTGAAAGGAGGGATGAGCGACGGCGATCAGCCGGCGGGTCCGCTCGGCGAGGGTCTGGCCCCTGAGCTCGGCCGCACCGAACTCGGTGACGATCACGTCGACGTCGCTGCGCGCGGTGGTGACTGGCCCGGAGAGCCGGGCGGTGATCCTGCTGACCGTGCCGTTCTTGGCGGTGGCAGGCAGGGCGATGATGGCGTGGCCGCCCGGCGAGCGTGCGCCGGCGCGCACGAAGTCCACCTGGCCGCCGGTGCCGCCGAGGTACGCCGAGCCGTTCTGCTCGGCGTTCACCTGGCCGGTCAGGTCGACCTCCATCGCCGAGTTGATGGTCACCAGCCTGTCCAGCTGCGCGAGCACGCCGGCGTCGTGGGTGTAGGACGTCGCGCACATGCGGATCCGCGGGTTGTGGTCGGCGAACTCGTAGAGGCGTCTGGTGCCGATCAGCGCGCCGTTGATCGAGACCCCGGTGTCGATCCGCTTGCGCGCGTTGGTGACGACACCCGCTTCGACCAGTTCGATCAGACCATCGCCGAGCATGCCGGAGTGCACGCCCAGATCCGTGCGATCGTGCAGTTGGCGGAGGATGGCATCCGGCACGGCGCCGACCCCGGTCTGAATGACCGAGCCGTCCTCGATGTAGGTGGCGGCGTGCTTCGCGATGGCCTCATCGATCTCGCCGATCTTCGCCGCCGGCACCTCGACCGGGGGCCGCGAGACCGGCACGGCGTAGTCGATCTCGGATGCGGACACGTGCTCGCCGTGGGTGAACGGCACCTGGTCGTTCACCTCCGCCACGACGACGCGCGCATTCGCGACGGCCGCCCGCACGTAGTCGCTGATCAGGCCGAGACTGTGGTGCCCGTTCGCGTCGGCCGGGCTCACCTGGACGAAGGCGACCTCACACCCGATCAGCCCGGTCTCGATCATCGGCCCGACCTGGCTGACGTGACAGGGGATGACGCTGAGCCTGTGCGCCTTCGTCAGCGAGCGCAACACGCCGATCGCACCCATGCTGGACAGCGAGAAGCTGTTGGTCGCCGCCGGCGTGAACAGACCGGAGAAGCTGGTGGCGATGAAGGCCGAGAGCCCGTCGATGCCGCGGCCCTGCTCTATCAACGCCTCGACCAGCGAGGTCGGCTCACCGCAGGCCTGGCCCATCACGATGCGGTCGCCGGGGCGCAGGACCTGGCTGAGGTCGAGGTCGCCGGCGGCGGAGATCACCTTCATACGTCTCCAGTTCTCGGTTCGGTCCTTCTCCGACGCAGTAGGGCCTGGGTAGACCGGGTCCGCGCTGGCCTGACCGACCCGGCTGCCCGCGCTCGACGAGGCGCCACCGCGGCGGTCGGATATGGACACTTGGACCCCAAGTATGGAATGGTAGTCCAACTTCTGGTCGTCGAGCGTCGGGAGAGGTGAGGATGATGGGCTGGCCCGCCGCAGGTGACCGAGGCGGCGCCGCGCCGGTGCTCGGTTCCGACCGCGCCGCCCGGGTCAGCGCGGGATCTGGCCCTACCGTTGGACCGGGCGGGCAGCCCCACCCGGCGGTCATTTCCACCGTCACGCGACCGTTCGGCGCGCCTGCTCTTCACAGTCCGCCGCGAAAAAGCTCCTCGTATTCAGATCCACCAGACCCGGGCCTTGCTGAGCGAGTTTCTCGTACACCCACGCCAATAGTCTTCCTTAACGACGATGTTTCTGGGAGCCCGTCGCCATGTTGCTGCAAGGGGGGCGCTACACCAGCCCCACGTCCACCAGCCTCGCTGAGGGATGGAGCCTGGAAAGACTCACCCCACCGAGCCGATTATTCGGTGCGAACGGGCTGCGTACCGGTCCCGACGGCCGTATCTACGTAGCCCAGGTCGCCGGCAGCCAGATCAGCGCGCTCAACGTCGACACCGGCGAGTTAGCCACGGTAAGCGCGCAGGGCGGCGACATCGTCGCGCCCGACGATGTCGCCTTCGACGCCCAAGGCAACCTCTACGCCACGGAGTACTACGACGGGCGCGTGGCCGTGCGCGAGACCGACGGCAGCACTAGGGTGCTGCGCGACGACGTGCCGGGCGCGAACGGCATCACCATCCACCAGGGCCGGCTGTTCATCGACGAATGCCGCATCGGCGGCCGCCTGCTGGAGATGTACGCCGACGGCAGCGCTCCCCGGGTGCTGGTGGAGAACCTGCCGATGCCCAACGCCATGGAGTTCGGTCCGGACGGCAAGCTCTACTATCCGGTGCTGGGCACCAACGACATCTGGCGGATCGACGTCGACGGCGGCGAGCCCGAGCGGGTCGTGGGCGACCTGGGCGTCCCGGACGCGGTGAAGTTCGACGCCGAGGGCTACATCATCTCCACCCAGGTCGGCACTGGCGAGGTGCTGCGGATCAACCCCCGCAACGGTGAGCGCACCACCCTGGCCAGCATCGCTCCTGGGCTGGACAACCTGACCTTCGTCGGGGACCGGCTGTTCGTGTCGAGCTTCACCGGGCAGATCACCGAGATCCTCGGCGGCGGTGGCGGAACCCGACAGGTGCTGCCCGGCGGGCTGACCTGGCCGCTGGACCTCACCGTGGGGCCCGACGGCATCCTGTACGTCTCCGATGGCACCTACTTCTACTTCCTGCCGCCCGGCGGCGACCTGCGGATGATGGGCTTCCTGTTCAGCCCCGGCTGGCCGGGATACATCCGCGGGGTAACCGCCGTCGGTGAAGGCGAGTTCATCGTCTCCACCTCGAACGGCCAGCTCGCGCGGTGGCGGCCAGCGGCCATGGAACACGACATTCTGGCCGGCGAAACCGAGCCGTTCGACCAGCTCTACGGCGTGGCGATCGGGCCGGACGGCGGCGTGGCGGCCGCCGAGCTCGGCGCCGGCCGCGTGGTGTCCGTGCGGGGCGGGCAGGTCGCGACCCTGGCCTCCGGGCTGGACCGGCCGATGGGCGTGGCGTTCGCCGGGGACGGCACCTGCCTGGTCTCCGAGTCCGGCGCCGGTCGGGTCGTCTCGGTCGCCAGCTCCGGCGTCGACACGGTGGTGGACGGCCTGGAGACACCGCAGGGCATCCTCGTCCGCGACGGGAAGCTCCTGATCGTGGATGCGGGCGCCAAGTCGCTGGTCAAGGTCGACCTCGGCAGCAAGTCCCGGGCCACGATCGCCCGCGATCTGCCGGTCGGTCCCCCGCTCGGGGTCGAGCCCAAGCCACTGAAGGGGCTGCAGCCGTTCTCCGGTCCGCAGGGCCTCTTCGCCGGAATCGCCGCCGGGCCGGACGGCACGATCTACCTGTCCGCTGACGCCGAGGGCAGCGTCCTGGCCTTTCGCCAGGACGGGTGAGCGCCCTCATGGCCAACGACCTCATCGACCTCGGCGGACGTGTCGTCATCGTCTCCGGCGCGGCCGGCGGTGGCATCGGTACCTCGGTGGTGAGCCTGGTCGCCCGCGCCGGAGCGACCGTCATCGCGGTGAGCCGGTCCCCGGTGAACCTCGACACCCACATCAAGCCCCTGGTGGCCCAAGGGCTCGCCGTCGTCCCGGTCGCGGCCGACGCCGCCACCGACGAGGGCGTCGCGACCGCGATGGCGGCCGCGGCAGAGGCGGACGGCGAGCTGTACGGGCTGGTCAACGTGGCCGGCGGCGCCGCGACGTCGACCTGGATGCCCTCGACCCGGGTCACCCGGGACGACTGGCGCGACCTGTTCACGTGGAACCTCGAGACGATGTTCTTCATGAGCCAGGCCGTCGCCGCCGAGCTGAAGCAGCGGGGCCGGCCGGGATCGATCGTCTCGATCTCCTCGATCAGCGGCCTGAACACCGCGCCGTTCCACATCGGCTACGGAACCGCCAAGGCCGCGCTGGTGGCGGCGACCCGCACCATGGCCGTCGAGCTGGCCCTGGACGACATCCGGGTCAACGCGGTCGCCCCCGGTGTGACCGCGACCCCAGCCTCGCGCACCTACGTCGACGAGGACCCCGAACGCGACGCCCGCGCCATCGCCATGGGCCGGCGCGCCCGCCCGGAGGAACAGGCCGGAGCGATCCTCTTCCTGCTGTCCGACCTGTCCTCCTACATCACCGGGCAGACGATCCTGGTCGACGGCGGTCTCAATCTGAAATGGACCCACCTCGGCGCCGACAACACCTCGCTCTTCCTCAAGGACGAGGGATTTCGCGCCGCTGTCACGCGCTGACCCAGGACGATCTCACCAGCGTTTCCTCCGACACCAGTCGTAACCGAGGCGCCGACCCACCCATGTACCGATTATCTCCCGGCGCGGGTTGGAGAATGTCATGACCGAAACTGTCGACAACGTCCAGCGGGCGGTTTCCGCGCCGGCGGAGGCGCTGGCACGACCGATGACAATCGGCGTCGAGGCCTATCTCTCCGAGGAGTACGCCCGGGCCGAGCGAGACAAGCTGTGGACCAATGTCTGGCAGCAGGTCGGCCGGGTCGAGGAGATTCCCGGGGTCGGCGACTTCCTGACCTACGAGATCCTCGACGACTCGCTCATCATCGTACGCACGGCGGCGGACAGGATCCGCGCGTACCACAACGTCTGCTCGCACCGTGGCCGCCGGCTGGTGGACACCCCGGACGGCGCTCGTAACGCACACGGGCAGCGCCGGCAGTTCGTCTGCGGCTTCCACGGCTGGCGGTACAGCCTGGAGGGCGAGAACACCTTCGCGGCCGAACGCGAGGACTGGCCGTGCGGGCTGACCGACGAGGTCATCAGCCTCAAGCAGGTCCAGGTCGACACCTGGGGCGGCTGGGTCTGGATCAACCTCGACCCGGACTGTGAGCCGCTGCGGCAGTATCTCGAGCCCGCGGCCACCCTGCTCGACCCCTTCCAGCTGGAGAACATGCGCTATCGCTGGCGGAAGTGGCTGGTCTTCGACTGCAACTGGAAGGTCGCCCTCGAGGCCTTCATGGAGACCTACCACGTGCCGTACACCCACCCGGAGTTCATGAACTTCGGGAACTTCCTCGGGTGGGCCCGGGCGCAGGGCAAGCACAGCAACATCGGCTACGACGCGCCCAAGGGCATGGACGAGAACCAGGCGAAGCTGCGGGTCGGCAGCGGCCCCGACGCCCGGCGCTCGACGATCGAGCTGCAGAACTTCACCTGGGAGAACTCGAACACCAACACCACTCGGACCCTTGTCGACGCCGCGCGGCGGCTGACCGAGGAGCTGCCGGAGGGAACGCCGCCCGGTGAGGTCCTGGCGCACTGGTTGGCCTCGGCGCGCCGCGACGACGCCGCGCGCGGAGTGATCTGGCCGACCGTCGACCCGCGGGACGTCGCCCAGGCTGGCACGGCGTGGCAGATCTTCCCGAACTTCCAGATCGGCCACGCGCTGAACAACATGCTGTGCTACAGCGCCCGGCCGTTCGGCTACGACCCCGACAAGTGCATCTTCGAGGCCGCGGTGTACGAACTCTTCCCTGCCGGCGAGGAGCCGGCGACCGAGTGGGAGTTCACGCCCGCGGACGACCCGCGCTGGCGCACCGTCCTGCCGCAGGACTTCTCCAACATGGCCGCCGTCCAGCAGGGGATGAAGTCGCGCGGCTTCTCCGGCCCGAAGCCGAACCCGTACCGCGAGCGCAGCGTGGTGAACCTGCATCACAACCTGGCCACGTACATGGGAACGGGTGCGCCGAGCGATCTCGCCTGATCGCCGGAAACGCCGTCCCCACGACGAACGACCCGCACAAGAGCCCTGAGGCGAGGACTTCGCATGCAGAACTGCGCACCCACGCAGACGCCAGAGATCGACCATGACGCGCTGCGGACCAGGTACCTGGCGGAGCGGGACAAGCGGATCCGCCCCGAGGGGCAGAAGCAGTACCTCGTGGCCGAGGGCGACTTCGAGGAGTTCTTCGAGGCCGACCCGTACACGCCGACCGTGCCGCGCCCGCCGATCTCGGAGAGCATCGACGTCGCGATTCTCGGCGGCGGCTGGGCGGGGCTCACCGCCGGCGTCCGGCTCAAGGAGGCCGGTGTCACCGACTTCCGGATCCTCGAGCACGCCGGTGACTTCGGCGGCGCGTGGTACTGGAACCGCTACCCCGGCATCCAGTGCGACACCGAGAGCTACTGCTACCTGCCGCTACTCGAGGAGACCGGCTACATCCCGAAGGAGAAGTACGCGCGCGGGGACGAGTGCTTCGAGCACGCGCAGCGCATCGGGAAGCATTTCGGCCTGTACGACAAGGCCATCTTCAGCACGCGGATCACGTCGCTGGAGTGGGATGGGTCGATCAAGCGGTGGCGTATCGGGACCAACCGGAACGACGACATCCGCGCCCGCTTCGTCGTCATGTGCCAGGGCCCTTTCAACAAGCCGAAGCTCCCCGGCGTCCCCGGCATCGAGGAGTTCAAGGGCCACACGATCCACACCGCTCGCTGGGACTACCAGTACACCGGCGGCGACCTGTTCGGCGGCCTCGACAAGCTCGCCGGCAAGAAGGTCGCCGTGATCGGCACGGGCGCGAGCGGTATCCAGGCGATCCCGCACATCGCCGAGACCGCCGAGCACCTCTACGTCTTCCAGCGCACAGCGTCCTCCATCGCCGAGCGCGGCGACGTCCCCACCGACCCCGAATGGGTCAGGACCCTGCGGCCGGGGTGGCAGAAGGAGCGGCAGCGCAACTTCCACACCGCGGCGTACGAGGCCTTCGCCCCAGGCCAGCCCGACCTCATCTGCGACAACTGGACCGAGATCAGCCGCAATCTGCAGGCGCATCTGGACGCCACCAACGGCTGGGCCGCGCTGGCGGACCCGGTGACGTTCATGGAGCTTCGGGAGATCGTCGACTACCAGGTGATGGAGCGGCTTCGTCAGCGCATCGACGCCGCCGTCGACGACCCGGCGACCGCGGAGGCGCTGAAGCCCTACTACCGGTTCCTGTGCAAGCGGCCGTGCTTCAACGACGCCTACCTGCCGACCTTCAACCGCCCGAACGTCTCCCTCATCGACGTATCGAGGTCGAAGGGCGTCGAGAGGATCACCACGGGCGGCATCATCGCCGACGGCGTGGAGCACGAGGTCGACTGCATCGTCTTCGCCAGCGGTTTCGAGATCACCACGGATCTCGACCGCAGGCTCGCCATCCACCCCTTCACCGGCCGCGACGCCCTCTCGCTTTACGACAACTGGGCCAAGGGCTACCGCACCCTGCACGGCACGATGACGCACGGCTTCCCCAACCAGTTCTTCACGGGGTACATCCAGGGTGGTATCACGGCGGCCGTGCCGGCGATGTTCGAACAGCAGGCCGTCCACATCGCCTACATCATCAAGGAGACGCTGACTCGCGGCGCCTCCGTCGTGGAGCCCACCGCGGAAGCCCAGGACGAGTGGGTCGCGACGATCCGGGCGTCCGCGATCGACAACACCAACTACGCCCGGGAGTGCACCCCCGGCTACTACAACAACGAGGGCGAGCAGGAGATCCGCTCGGTTCTCGGCGACCCCTACTGGCCCGGCTTCTACGCCATGGAGGAGCTCCTTCAGAGCTGGCGCGACGCGGGCGACCTGGCAGGCCTCGAGCTGGACAAGTGACGAACACCGGGCCGGTGGCTCCTGTCGTGAGAGGAATCTCCCGTGGCTGAACTGAGATTCGACGACCGCGTGGCCGTGGTGACCGGTGCCGGTCGGGGCCTGGGCCGTGCCTATGCCCTGTTACTCGCCGCGAAGGGGGCGAAGGTCGTCGTCAACGACCCGGGCGTGAGCACGCGCGGCGACGGCGTCGACGCGGGTCCCGCGCAGGAGGTCGTCAAGGAGGTCGCGGCGGCCGGCGGAGAGGCCGTCGTCTCCACCGACTCGGTGGCGACCCCGGCGGGCGGCCAGGCGATCATCCAGGCGGCACTGGACCACTTCGGCCGGCTCGACGTCCTCATCCACAACGCCGGGACCCACCGCCCGGCGTCGCTGTCGGAGATGGCATACGAGGACTTCGAGGCCGTCGTGGACGTCCACCTGCGGGGTGGCTTCCACGTGGTCCGGGCCGCGTTCCCGCTGATGTCCCAGGCGGGCTACGGCCGGGTGGTGCTGACCTCGTCGATCGGCGGCCTGTACGGCAACCACGGGATCGCCAACTACGCCACGTCGAAGGCGGGCATGATCGGACTTTCCAACGTGGTCGCGCTGGAGGGGGCGGCCTCGGGCGTGAAGTGCAACGTCATCGTCCCCGCCGCGGTCACCAGGCTGGCCGAGGGGATCGACACCTCGGCCTACCCACCCATGGGACCGGAGCTGACGGCGCCGGCGGTGGGCTGGCTGGCGCACGAGTCCTGCTCGATCACCGGCGAGATCCTGGTGTCGATCGCCGGCCGGCTGGCCCGGGCCTTCGTCGGCGAGAGCCCGGGGGTCTACCGGCCCTCCTGGACGGTCGAGCAGGTCGCGGCGGACATCGAGCGCATCCGCGACGTCCGGGACCCCTGGGTGCTGCCGGTCGTCCCCTCGGCCCACGTCGACCACATCGTCAACAGCTTCGCGATGGCCACGAAGGGGTCTGACCACCAATGAAGGTGAAAGTCCACGAGCGCATCCTGCACCTGTTCGAGGCCGAGGGAATCAGCACGATCTTCGGCATTCCGGACCCGAACTTCGTGCACATGTTCCACCTGGCCGAGGAACGCGGCTGGAACGTGGTCGCCCCGCACCACGAGGAGGCCGCCGGCTTCATGGCGGAAGCGGTCTCCCGGATGACCGGCAAGGCCGCCGTGTGCGTCGGCACGCTGGGCCCGGGTGTCGCCAACCTGGCCGGCGCGATGATGTGCGCGAAGGTCGAGAACTCGCCGGTCATCTTCCTGGGCGGCCAGCGTGCCCGGATCACCGAGCAGCGGGTCCGGCGCGGCCGTATCCAGTTCGTGCGGCAGGCCGAGCTCTTCGAGCCCTCGGTCAAGTACTGCGCCAGCATCGAGTACCCGGACCAGACCGACGAGGTCATCCGTGAGGGCCTGCGCAGGGCGCTGTCGGGAACTCCCGGCCCGGTCTACATCGAGTACCCCTCCCACATCATCCAGGAGGAGCTCGACGTACCTCCGGCGGCGGAGCCCAGGAAGTACCGCCTGGTCAACCAGACGGCCGGCGCGGATGTGATCGCCGAGGCGGCGGAGCTCATCCACGCGGCCAGGCAGCCGATCATCCTTGTCGGCCACGGCGTGCACACCGCCCGGGCCGGGGAGTCGGTCAGGGCCCTCGCGGACCTGATGGCCTGCCCGGCAATCCAGACCTCCGGCGGCACCTCGTTCATCAAGGGGCTCGAGGACCGTACCTTCCCCTACGGCTTCTCGTCGGCGTCGATCGACGCCGTCGTGAAGTCCGACCTGTGCCTCGCCATCGGCACGGAGCTCGGCGAGCCGGTCCACTACGGCCGGGGACGGCACTGGGTCGCGAACGAGGCCAACCGCAAGTGGATCCTCGTCGAGCAGGACCCCGCGGCGATCGGCGTCAACCGGTCGATCGACGTGCCGCTCGTCGGTGACCTGCGCGCGATCGTCCCGCAGCTCGTCGAGGCGCTGAGGGACACGCCGCGGACCGCGACGCCGGAGCTCGCGGCCTGGATCAGGCAGGACGCGGACCAGCTGGCGGAACTGGCGGAGACGGCGCCCTCGGGGATGTCCCCCGTGCACCCGGCCCGACTGATCGTCGAGGCGACCAAGGACTTCCCGGCGGATGGCATCATGATCCGCGACGGCGGCGCCACCACGATCTTCGGCTGGACCTACTCGCAGGCGAAGCCGCATGACGTGATCTGGAACCAGAACTTCGGGCACCTCGGCACCGGGCTTCCCTACGCCATCGGCGCCTCGGTGGCGGACGACGGCAGGCGCCCCGTGATGCTGGTCACCGGCGACTCGTCGTTCCAGTTCCAGATCGCGGAGCTGGAGACGGCCGCCCGCCTGAACCTGCCGCTGGTCTGCGTCGTGGCCGTCGACTACGCCTGGGGTCTCGAGGTGGGCGTCTACAAGCGGACCTTCGGCCAGGGTTCGCTGGAGACGGGCACGCACTGGAGCACGGCGACGCGCTTCGACAAGGTCGCCGAGGGCTTCGGCTGCTACGGCGAGTACGTCGACCGCGACGAGGACATCGCCCCCGCCATCAAGCGGGCCTGGGCCAGTGGCAAGCCTGGCGTCATCCACGTGGTGGTCGACCCGAAGGCGAACTCGGAGGAGATGCCGAGTTACGACGAGTTCCGTACCTGGTACGCGGAGGGAACGCAGTGACCCGCCGCGCCATCCGGTCGTTCGACAGTTCAGCGGGACGAACGGGGAGCGATCAGGATTTTCCGTCGCGCCGCCGGCGGCCTCAGTCCCCGGAGACACGGTTGGGCCTCTCACGAGCGGAAGCGGCGGAGACATGCGCGAATATCTGAAGTTCTACATCGGCGGACAGTGGGTCGACCCGGCCGAGTCGCGGACGTTCGACGTCGTGAACCCCGCGACCGAACAGGTCGCCGGGAAGGTCGCCGCCGGCTCGGCCGCCGACGTGGACCGGGCGGTCGTGGCCGCCCGCGCGGCCTTTCCCGGTTACGCGGCGACGAGCGTCCAAGAACGGGTCGAGCTGCTCCAGAACATCCTCGACGTGTACCAGAAGCGCGCGGCCGACCTCGGCGTGGCACTGACGGAGGAAATGGGTGCGCCGGCCACGCTCGCGGGCGGGTTCCAGGTCGGTCTCGGCGCCGGGCACCTGACGACGGCGATCGAGAACCTCAGGAACTTCGCGTTCGAGGAGCAGCGTGGCGCCACGCTGGTCGTCAGGGAGCCGATCGGGGTCTGCGGCCTGATCACGCCGTGGAACTGGCCGATGAACCAGATCGCGGTGAAACTCTTCCCGGCGCTTGCCACCGGCTGCACCGTGGTGCTCAAACCGTCGGAGCGCTCGCCGTTCACCGGGCAGATCTTCGCCGAGATCCTGGCGGCGGCCGGCATCCCCGCCGGTGTCTTCAACCTGGTCCAGGGCGACGGGCCGGGCGTCGGTGTGCCGCTGTCGTCGCACCCCGATGTCGACATGGTGTCCTTCACCGGTTCGACTCGGGCTGGCGTCGAGATCGCCCGCAACGCCGCGCCCACCGTCAAGCGGGTGACTCAGGAGCTGGGCGGCAAGGGCCCGAACATCCTGCTCGACGACGAGACCTTCGTCGAGAACGTCGTCAAGGGCGTCGGCGGCGTGATGGGCAACTCCGGCCAGACCTGCAGCGCGCCGACCCGGATGCTGGTGCCGAGCGCGCGGATGGACGAGGCCATCGCCATCGCGCGGACGGCGGCCGAGAACACCACGGTCGGCGACCCCAACACCGAGGTCGCGATCGGGCCGGTGTCGTCGGGCTCCGCGTTCGACAGGATCCAGACGCTGATCCAGAAGGGCATCGACGAGGGCGCCACGCTGGTGGCCGGCGGCACCGGACGTCCGGACGGGCTGACGAAGGGTTTCTACGTCAGGCCCACCGTCTTCGCCAACGTCACGAACGACATGACCGTCGCTCGGGAGGAGATCTTCGGGCCGATACTGGTGATCATCGGCTACGACAGCCTCGACCAGGCCGTCGAGATCGCCAACGACACCGAGTACGGCCTGTCCTCCCAGGTCGCCGGCAAGGACCTCGCGCAGGCCCGGGCGGTGGCGCGGCGGATCCGCTCGGGCTGGGTGGTGGTCAACGACGCGTTCGACTTCCAGGCCCCGTTCGGGGGCTACAAGAAGAGCGGTAACGGGCGCGAGTGGGGCGACCTCTCCTTCCACGAGTACCTCGAGACGAAGGCCATTCTCGGATACTCGCCGGAGGAGGCCGGCTGATAGAATGAAAGATGGTCCGACTACTGTCCGACCGCGGCACCAGGTGTTAACCAGGCCCGCCCAAGGGAAGATCCTCCGCATTCTTCGCCTCGTTTTCCGACCTGAGACGCTGACTGCGCCGTAGTTTTTGTTTAAACCCGGAGAAGTGGCAGCCAGGGCGCCGTACGAACAGCCGTCCACGCTCACGGCGTGGGTACCCGCGGACCTGGTTTCACTGGGCCGAGCCGCGCCTCCAAGTCGGCTCCACAAACCTGGTTCGATCGCAGGTGGCACGGGATCGCCGAGTTTGGCGCGCGCTTTTGACAGACCGAGGAGGGACAGAATCTCCGATGTTTTCCGCGATTCTGATCGAGAAGGGCCACGCGGGGCAGACGGCCACGGTCACGAACCTCGACGAGGCAGCGCTCCCCGATGGGGACGTCACCATCGACGTGGAGTATTCCACGCTGAACTACAAGGACGGCCTCGCGATCACCGCGAAGTCGCCCGTGGTTCGAAAGTTCCCGATGGTGCCGGGCATCGACCTCGCCGGCGTCGTCACCGACAGCACCCACGCGGACTGGAAGAAGGGCGACCTCGTGGTGCTCAACGGCTGGGGCGTAGGTGAGACCCACTGGGGCGGCCTCTCCCAGCGCGCCCGCCTCAACGGGGACTGGCTCGTGCCGCTGCCGTCCGTCTTCACCTCCCGGCAGGCGATGGCGATCGGCACCGCCGGATACACGGCGAGCCTCTGCGTGGACGCCCTCCTGAACCACGGTGTGCGCCCGGAGCAGGGCGAGGTCCTCGTGACCGGGGCGACGGGTGGTGTCGGCAGCGTGGCTGTCGCGCTCCTGGCGAAGGCCGGGTTCAAGGTCGCCGCCGCGACCGGGAAGGCGACGGAGGCCGAGTACCTCCGGCGGCTCGGCGCGGCGACGGTCATCGACCGCTCCGAGCTGGGCAGCGCCGGGCGCCCCATGCAGAAGGAGCGGTGGGCGGGCGTCGTCGATTCCGTCGGCAGCCACACGCTGGCGAACGCCTGCGCGCAGACGCGGTACGGCGGCACGGTCGCCGCGTGCGGTCTGGCCCAGGGCATGGACTTCCCGGCGTCGGTCGCCCCGTTCATCCTGCGTGGCGTGTCGCTGCTCGGCGTCGACAGCGTGATGGCGCCCGCGGGGCCTCGGCTCGCCGCCTGGGACCGCCTGGCGCGAGACCTGGGTGTACAGGCGCTCGACGTGATTGCCGAGGAGATCGCGCTGGCGGACGCGATCGCCGCGGCGGACCGGTTCCTGGACGGCAAGGTGCGGGGCCGCATCGTCGTCGACGTCAATCGATAGTCGGGAGTGCAAGATGACCAAGAAGGCCACCAAGCCGGAGATCGTCGAGCTCGACCTCTCCGATGTCGATCACCGGTTGGGTAAGCCGGTCGGCGGCGGGCAGTTGTGGGATCCGTGCAGCTCCTCGGACATCCGCCGCTGGGCGATGGCGATGGACTACCCCAACCCGTTGCACTGGGATGAGGAGTTCGCCCGCAAGTCCAGGTTCGGTGGACTCGTCGCGCCACAGTCCATCGCGGTCGGCCTGGACTTCGGGCACGGCGTGGCGCCCGCCTGCGTGGGATACATCCCCGGCAGCCACCTGATCTTCGGGGGCGAGGAGTGGTGGTTCTACGGCTGTCCCGTCCGGGCCGGGGACAAGCTCTTCCAGGAGCGGCGCTTCCACGACTACAAGGTCGCTGAGACCAGGTTTGCCGGGCCCACGATGTTCTCCCGCGGAGACACCGTCCACACCAACCAGCACGGCGCGTTGGTGGCCCGCGAGCGTTCGACCGCGATCCGGTACCTTGCCTCCGAGGCCGGGAAGCGCGGGATGTACGAGAACCAGCTCGGCGAGAAGAAGAGCTGGACGTCCACCGGGTTGGCGCAGATCGAGAAGGCGCGTCACGGCTGGCTCCTGTCGAACCGCCTCGGCGTGTCGCCGCACTTCGACGAGGTGAAGGTCGGCGACACGCTGCCGCGGCGTGTGATCGGCCCGCACAGCATCGCAAGCTTCACCACCGAGTACCGCGCGTTTCTGTTCAACATCTGGGGCGCGTTCCACTGGACCACGCCGCCCGGCATCGAGGATCCGTGGGTAAACCAGGACCCGGGCTGGGTGGAGGGCTTCAGCTTCGACGAGGAAGGCGCCCGGATCGACCCGCGCCTGCGTGACGGCCTGTACGTCGGTCCCTCGCGCGGCCACATCGACGCCGACAAGGCCAGCGAGGTCGGCATGGTGCGCGCCTACGGCTACGGCGCCACGATGGGCGCCTGGTGCACCGACTACCTCAGCTACTGGGCCGGCCACAACGGCATGGTGCGCCACTCCAAGGCGAGTTTCCGGCTGCCCGCCTTCGAGGGTGACGTGACCTACTTCGATGCCGAGGTCATCGGCAAGGAGACGGACTCGGTCTGGGGCATGCCGCTCGTCCAGGTGAAGCTGCGCCTCACCAACCAGGACGGCGGCGTGCTGGTGGACTGCACGGCCGAGGTCGAGCTTCCGTTCGGCAGCGACCGGGAAGCGACAGAGGCCTAGACGATGGGTGCACAGACGGACGGCCCGCCTGCCGGCACGCCCTCGCTCGTGTGGGGCCTCCCACTGAGCGAGGAGCCGGGGCTCGGGCCGCTCACGCTTCCCGGCTTCCTGCGCGAGGTCACCACGAGGTACCCGGAGCGCGAGGCGCTCGTTCTGCGCGCGGCCCGGGGCGTCGAACGCTGGACGTACGCCGAGCTCTGGGAACGCGCCATCGAGGTGGCGAGCGCCCTGCGGGCGTGCGGCGTGGGCAGGGATACCCGGGTGGGCGTCCTGATGACCAACCGTCCCGAATGGATCTCCGCGGTGTTCGGCACGGCACTCGCGGGCGGTGTGGCGGTCGCGCTCAGCACGTTCTCGACGCCTGCCGAGCTCGATCACCTCCTGCGGGCTTCGGCAGTCTCCGTGCTCCTCGTCGAGCGCAAGGTGCTGACGAAGGACTTCGTCAGCGTCCTGTTCGAGCTGGAATCGGAGATCGCCAAGGCCGCTCCCGGCACGTTGCAGTCGGCGAGGTTCCCCTTCCTGCGCCGTCTCGTGGCGCTCGGCGAGTCCGCGCCGGGCGAGACGGTCGAAACCTGGGACGGGTTCCTGGCCCGTGGCCGCGACCAGCCGCGCGAACTGGTCGAGGCGACCGGCGCCGCGACGAACCCGTGCGACGCCGCCCTGATCTTCTTCTCGTCGGGCACCACCAGCAGGCCGAAAGGCATCCTGAACTCCCATCGCGGGGTCGCCGCGCAGTTGTGGCGATTCGGGCGCCTGTACGGGTTCACCCCGGCGGACCACGTCCGCTGCTGGACCGCGAACGGGTTCTTCTGGTCCGGCAACTTCGGCATGGCACTGGGCGGAGCCTTCTCCAGCGGCGGCAGCCTGGTGCTGCAGCCCACCTTCGTCCCCGGTGAGGCGCTCGAGCTCATGCAGGCGGAGCGGGTGAACTTCCCGTTCGCCTGGCCGCACCAGTGGGCGCAGCTCGAATCGGCGCCCAACTGGGATCAGGCGGACCTCAGCAGCATGCGGTTCGCGGACGTCAACACCGCGATCGCGCGGCACCCGACGGTGTCGACCACGTGGACCGAGCCGGGCCACGCCTACGGGAACACCGAGACGTTCACGATCTCGACCTGCTTTCCGGCCAACACCCCGCACGAGACGCACCAGAACAGCAGTGGCCCGCCACTGCCGGGAAACACGCTCAAGGTCGTCGATCCGCTCACCGGTGCCGTCGTTCCGCGCGGCGAACGGGGCGAGATCTGCGTGAAGGGGCCCACGCTCATGCTGGGCTACCTCGGCACGCCGCTCGACGAGACGCTCGATGCCGAGGGCTTCTTCCGCACCGGTGACGGCGGCTATCTGGACGACGCCGGGCTGCTCTTCTGGGAAGGCAGGCTGACGGACATCATCAAGACCGGCGGCGCGAACGTCTCACCGCGCGAGGTGGACGAGGTGCTCGCCGGCTGTCCCGGCGTCAAGGTGGGGCGCACCGTCGGCGTGCCGCACGAGACGCTCGGTGAGATCGTCGTCGCCTGCGTCGTCCGCCATGAGGGCGCGACCGTCGACACCGGGGAGATTCGCGGGTTCCTGCGGGACCGCCTGGCGAGTTACAAGGTCCCGCGGCACGTTCTCCTGTTCGACGAGGACGACATCGTCCTCACCGGCAGCGCGAAGATCAAGATCGGCGATCTCCGCCAGTTGGCCACCCAGCGGCTACAGAGCTCGGGCTCGGGCTGACGTACGCCGGATGAAGACCGTCCGTCTCAGGCCGTTATCCGGCACAGTCCAGAAACCGCGCCCCCTGATCATTCCATGACGAGTCGACCGTTCGAGGCAAGGAAGGAGCGACGAATGGCCACGATTGCGACGGAGAAGCTGGGCGCGTTTGTCGGCGCCGAGGTGGTGGGCATCGATGTCGACCGCCTGCTGAACGACGAGGACGTGCCGCGGGCGGTCATGGCGGCGCTAGAGGAGAACGGCGTCCTGCTGTTCCGCGAGCTGCACATCGACGACGCGGCGCAGGTCGCGTTCTGCCGGCGGCTGGGCGAGCCCGTGCGCTTCAAGGGCTACCGGATCCCGGAGATCATGGAGATCAGTTTCGATCCGGGAAACCCGAACGTCGAGTACTTCCGGAGCAATGACCTCTGGCACATGGACGGAGCCCTGGACGGAAGTGCGCCGCCGAAGGCCTCGGTGATGAGCGGGCACGTCGTGACGTCAGAGGGCGGCGAGACGGAGTTCGCCAGCGCGTACGCCGCCTATGACGACCTCTCCGCCAAGGAGAAGGAGCGGTTCGCGAAGCTGCGGGTGATCCACACGTTCGAGGCGGTCCAGCGGCTCAGCTATCCGAACCCGACCCCCGAGCAGCTGGCGGAGTGGAACTCTCCGTCGCGGCCACCGCGTGAGCACCCGCTGGTGTGGGAGCACCGCTCGGGGCGGCGTTCACTGGTGTTCGGGGCGACGACGGCGCACGTGGTCGGCATGGACCCCGAAGAGAGCCGGGCCCTGCTGGATGATCTGGAGCACCGGGCCACCACGCCAGACCGGGTGCTCCGGCACACCTGGTCGGTCGGGGACATGGTGATCTGGGACAACCTGGGCCTCGTCCACCGGGCCTGCCCGTTCGACCGCGGCACGCCGCGTGAGATGCACCGCAGCACGCTCCTCGGCGACGAGCCGATCCAGTGAGCGGGCGCACGGCCATCGTCACCGGTGGCGCCTCGGGCATCGGTGCGGCCATCGGCCGGCGGCTCGCGGCCGACGGAGCCCTGGTGGCGCTCCTCGACCGCGACGGTGCGGCCGCCAAGGCGTTGGCCGCCTCGATCCAGGCCGCGGGTGGCAAGGCCATGGGGGTGGCCGTCGACGTGGCGGACCGCGCGACGATCGACGCGGGGGCCGAGGAGGTACGGTCGCGGCTGGGCCGGCCGACCATCCTGATCAACAGCGCCGGGATCTCTCCGCACGGCCCGTTCCTCGAGACCACCGCCGAACTGTGGAACCTGACCCTCGCCGTCAACCTCACCGGCACCTTCCACTGCTGTCAGGCGGTCCTCCCCGACATGATCGAGGAGGGCTGGGGCCGCATCGTCAACATCTCCTCGTCGAGCGTCCACAGCGGCGCGCCCCAGATGGCCTCGTACGTCGCCGCCAAGTCAGGCGTCGTCGGCCTCACCAAGGTTCTCGCCCGCGAGTTCGGCCGCATGGGCATCACCGTCAACACCATTTCGCCCGGCTTCATCGACAGTCCCATGCTGCGCCAGACCGAGAAGGACGGCCTCATGAACGTCGAGCAGCAGACCAGCGCCACCCCGGTCGGCCGCATCGGACGACCCGAGGACATCGCCGCCGCGTGTGCGTTCCTGGTGAGCGAGGAAGCCAGCTACATCACCGGCCAGACCATCGGCGTCAACGGCGGTCGCAACACCTGACGACGCCGGGCTGAATTTCATGTCCTCAGCGAGCCGCCGCAGAAGGCTGCGCGGGCCCAGCTCGCCGGCTCGCTGAGGCCTGCCAGCAGGTCGGGCCACGAGTCCGCGTTCTCGGCTTCAGATCAGCGGAGCCGACTCCGTGTCCGCCCCGCGCGTGACGGATTGACACAACACTACAGAGGGTGGGGACGATGGCTCGGATTTCACCTCAGCCAAGTTCGGACTGGTCCCAGGAACTGAAGACCTTCGTCGAGGAGTTTCGCGCTTCCACCGCCGCCAAGCGCACCACTCCGACCGCCAGAGGGGGCATCCGCCCTGCCGGAGCCAACGTGATCGGCACGTTCGCGCGCCACCCGGATCTGGCGAAGGCGTTTCTCGTCCTCAACGGCCACGTCCTCTATGGGTCCACACTATCGAGCCGGCAGCGAGAGCTGCTCATCCTCCGCGTCGCCGCGCTGCGGAAATGTGACTACGAATGGGCCCAGCACGTGGTCCTTGCCGAGGACGCCGGCATGACCGCCGACGAGATCTCCCGGATCATCGAAGGTCCAGGAGCGCCCGGATGGGCGCCGGCCGACCAGATCCTGCTCGAAGCGGTCGACGAGCTGATCGACACGGCCGAGGTGAGCGCTGACACCTGGAAGGTGCTGGCCCAGGACCTCGACGAGCGCCAACTCATGGACCTCGTGTTCACCGTCGGCACGTACGAGCTCGTCGCCATGGCCTTTCGGTCGTTCGGCCTGGGCCCCGAGCCCGAACTCGTTCCGTACCTGCCCACCGGCTGGTAGCCGGCCACCCCATCCAACACGACGGGCGGGTGCGGGCGATCGGCGTGTCCAACTTCAGCGCCGAGCACCTCGACAACCTCATCGGACGCACCGATGTGGTCCCCTGACCTCACCCCACAGCGCGGGCAATGACCACAGACCCTGAGATCATGGCCGCGATCCCGGCGTCACCGATCGGCGCGAAACAACCCTGTGACGCAGGCTCTACGACGGCGGGGCCGGACCAGGCCATCGAGCGCGACGTGTATCTCGTTGCGGAGCTGGACGGCCAGCCCGCGGGCCGTGGCAGCGGCCACGTGGAGCCGATTCCGTAGCGTCTCCGCGGAGATCGGGCGCTGCTGGTATTGCGGCCAGTGCAGCACGTCCTCCGCGCGCGCCCGGTGAAGCAGGCCCTGCCTGCGGGCCTCGCCACCGGCTTCGCGCAATGACGGGCTAACCACCCGCATTTCGCCGCACGTCGTTCGGTCCTCGGTCGCGGATTCCAACGGCTGATCTTCCAAAGCCTGCGCGGCAGAAAAGTCGGCCGTCCGCGTATTGGAACAGTGCGCGGCGGCCTTCGTAATCTGCACGGCGTGCAGGAGGCCGGCGCCCATGGTCTTCGAGAACGTCGCGGCCGACGGTGAGCTGGTTCGGCTGCGAGCCCGGACGCGGGACGCGCCGGTGGCCTGGCCGGTCTGCGGGGCCGTGTCATCGCGGGTACACGACCATGCCGACTGGACATTGGGTGACATACCGGGCGTCGGGCGGTCGTGGTCGTGCGGGTCCGACGCCTCGTGTCGCACGCGGGGTTGCCGCTAGACGTTCCGGGAGGAGGTCTCGGGCGTGCTGGAGCGTTACCAGCGGCGTACCAGGCGTCTGGCCGGGCAGGTCGGGGCGGTGGTCCGGGAGTTGGCCGGCCGGCCGAGCGGCCAGGTCCTGTCCGCGGTGGCTGTCCGCCTGTCCTGGCATTCCGCGGCGAGGGCGACGGGTGGCGGAGGTGGCTCATGGATGGGCGGCGGTGGTGAATCGGTGCGCGACGTCGAGGAGTTCGTGGCCGGGGGCGTTGCCGAGTAGTTCGGTCATCAGGTGGACGTCTTTGACCAGCGGGGGGCCGGCGGGTGAGGCGGCGACATTGGCGGTGGAGCCGGCGCGTAGCCGCAGTCCGGAGGCGATGCAGGCTGAGCTGCTGGTCATGAGGACCGCGGCGAGGCCGGCGGGGTCGACGCCGAGGGACGTGCCGGCTTGCAGGGCGTCGTCCGTGAGTGTGATCTGGGCGGCGAACAGGGTGTTGTTGATGAGCTTGGCGTGGGAGCCCGCACCGATCGCGCCGAGGTGGATGACGTGGTTGGACAGGGCTGACAGGAGGTCGTTGACGTCGGTGAGGGCGGCGGCGTCTCCGCCAATCATGATGGTCAGCTCGCCGGTCTGGGCTCGTGGGGCGCCGCCGCTGACGGGCGCGTCGAGGACGCGTACGTGGTGTGTCGCGGCGCGTTCGGCGATGGCGCGGATCTGGGTGGGCGACACGGTGCTGTGCACGAGCACGACGGCGCCTGGGCGCAGTGTCTCGGCCAGGCCGGCCGGCCCGAACATGACCTCCTCGACTCCCGCGGCGTCGAAGACGCACATGCCGACGGCGTCGACCGCTGCGCCCATGGCGGCCGGGGTCGCCGCGATGGTGGCGTTCGTGCCTCGGAACGGTTCGATCGAGGCAGCGCGGCGGGCGTAGACCGTGAGGTCGTGCCCCGCGGCCTGGAGCCGTTGCGCCATGGGCAGTCCCATGCTGCCGAGACCGATGAACCCGACCTTCACCATGTCCTCCTGGTCTGGGTAGCCGCTGGCCGTTCGCCGTGTTCCCACGGGGTCTGTGGCTTGTTCGGGCCGGCTGGGTCTTCAGGTGTGGCTGGTCTGGAGGCCCTGCCACCCATGATGACCGGTCGCGGCTGGCGGTGGCGGATGGCCACGTTGGTCCCCCGTGGGCATCGTGGCCGGGGGCCGTGGTGCCTCACACCTCAGTTAGCCGAGCTGTCCTGTCTGGATGGCGGCGACGGTGCCGCCGTCGACGAGCAGGTCGGTGCCGGAGAGGAAGCTGGCGGCGGGGCTGAGGAGGAACTCGGTGGCTGCGGCGATGTCGGCGGGTGTTCCGAGCCGCTTCGCGCTGGAGATGTTGATCATCATCTGCATGTGGCCGCCGTGGTCGGTCGCGAGTTCCGCGGTGCTCATCGGGGTGGCGATGACGCCGGGGCTGATGGAGTTGATCCGGGCGCCGTGGGCGCCCCAGGTGGTGCTGGCGGCCTGTACGCGGATCTGGTTCGCGCGCTTGGCGAAGGTGTATGCCTGGCCGCTGTCGGGAAACTGGTCCGGGCTCGCCGCCGGGAGTGCCAGCAGCTCGCTGGCCGGGGCCGTGGCGAGGGCGCGAGCCACGTCCGGCGCGAGGGGTGGGGCGAGGTGGCCGGCCATGCTGGCGATCACGACGCCCGCCGCGCCTGGGGCGACGACGTGGGCGAACTCCTCCAGGACCAGGGCGACGCCGAGCAGGTCGACGGCCAGGACCGCTCGTACCGGAGCCTGGGCGGGGGACAGCCCGGCGGTGTGGACCACGGACCGGACCGGGCCCAGGGAGGCCGCGTGCTTGGCGAGGGCCACCACCGACTCACGGGAGGTGACATCGACGACGGCGGTGGCCGCCGCATAGCCCTCGGCCTCCAACTGCCCGGCGACCGTGTGCAGGATCGCCTCGTTGACGTCGGCGATCAGAACCTGGGTGCCGGGACCGATACGTCGGGCGATCGCCTGTCCCATCGCCCCGATACCGATCACCACCGTGACGTCACGTTCCATTGTCTGTGTCCCTGAAGGACGTCCGGCCGCGGCCGGCGGTAGCGACTGGCAGCGTTCGGACCCACCGTGCGAGGCGGTTCCAGAGGTCGTGGCGGGTGCCGGCGGTGTTGTGGCAGTGCGCGGACCTCGGGAGCCGGAACAGGGTGATGTCGTCGGAGGAGCTGTAGGCGCGGGCTTCGTCGTGGTGGTCCGGGGTCGAGTCCCGTTCTCCGAGGCCGATGAAGACCGGGCAGCGGATTCGGCCGGCGTGGTCGGAGGCGATGTACGGGACGATCGACAGCGGCCCGGTCACGCCGGGAAGGTGGGTGCTGGTGAGGTCGTCGGCGGCGATGACGTCCGCGGGGACGTCGTCCCAGTAGAAGTGGCGGCGGATCGCGGGATCGGTGCGGTCGGACAGGAACGGTTCGTCGAAGGCACCGGCCCGGGCCGGGACCATGATGGCCTCCAGGCTGGGGATCCTGGTGCGGTCGTTTCCGACGAGATGGGCGGCGAAGGGGCCCACCGTGCCGTAGCCGAGCGGAGCGATCGCATCGAAGCTGCCATGCAGTGACTGTTGGAAGATGGCGAGCATGCCGCCCATGGAGTGACCGACCGCGACGACCGGGCCGATGTCGATCGGACCGAGGCCGGGCAGGAGCGTGCCTTTCGCCGCGCGTTCGACCAGGTCGGTCAGCGCCGCGTTGTTCGCCGCGGCAACGACGTCGGGGGTGAGCTCGGCGGCTCGCGGGTGGCGGGAGCTCTCGCCGGTGGCGAGGTGGTCGACGGCGATGACGAGCATGCCCTGGGCAGCGAGGTGCTCGCCGAAGCTGTAGCCGGTGCGGCCGGGGACGTCGAGATGCCAGTAGGCCTTCGTGTAGCCACCGCCGGGAAGGCAGAACAGCAGCGGCACCGGGCCATCCGTCGACGCCCGCGGTGGGAAGATCCACGTCGCGATGTAGTGGTCGCCGTCGATCGGCACGCGGCCGGTCACGTCGACGACGACGGTCGGCGGGGCGGACGCGGCCGGCGCGCTCATCGGGCGCCCCCTCGCGTCAGCGGCTCCATGCCCCCGGCCCGGCCCCGCACCGCCGTAGACGGCGCAGTGGCCTGCGGGCGGTGCGCCCAGGCGGTGAGCTCGTAGTCGTCCCCGACGGTCCGCGGTAATAGCCCGTCGCGCCGCATTTCGACTCCCACGTATTCGTTTCCTGCCATCGGACAACCTCCTCGGATGCTGCTGTTGCTGCGTGCGTGCAGTGGTCGTGAAAAGGCACCGCAGCTGACACCGTTCACGGTCACGCCGGGAACAGATCGACAGACGCCCGGTCCGGGTATTGGAGCAGGGCCGGCGTTAGGCGTGTTCCGCGATGATCTTGTCCAGGTAGGCGTCGATGTCGGCGGCATGTTCGCGTAGCTCGTGTGCGGCCTCGGGGGCGGTGAGGACCAGGAACCGGTTCGTCGCGACGGCGTCGGCGACCAGTTCACCGACCATGTCGGCGTCGACGACGGGGAAGCTCGGGCCGCGGGGTGGCGTGGGGGTGCCGAAGAAGCTGACCTGTTCGATGATGTTGGTGGCGACCCCCGCGGGGCACAGGCAGGTCACTCCGATGCCCCGAGGCCGCAGACTGATGGCCAGTCCCTCGGAAAGGCCGACGATGGCGTGTTTGGTCGCCGTGTAGGGGAGGCGGTCGTAGCCGTAGGGCAGCAGCCCGGCGGTGGACGCGGTGTTGACGATGTGTCCGGATCCCTGCGCGAGCAGCACCGGCAGGAACACCAGGTTGCTGCGTACGACGCTGAGAAGGTTGACGTCCACGACGCGTTGCCACGCCTCGAAGGGGATCTCCTCGACGGCGCCGACCGCGAGGATGCCCACGTTGTTCATCACGACGTCGACCCGGCCGAACCGGTCGACGGCAAGATCACGGACGGCTTCCAGGTCGCCGAGGCTGGTGACGTCGCACCGGGCGGCGGCGGCCTGGGCGCCGATCTCGGCGGCCACGGAGTCCGCGCGGTCAGCGTCGATGTCGGTGACCACCACGCGGGCGCCGCGGCGGGCGAGGGCGCGTGCCGCGGCACGTCCGATGCCGCTACCACCGCCGGTGATCACGGCCACGGCACTGCTCAGATCAACACTCACGAGTCACTCATCGCGCAGGGTCACCTGTCTCGTCAGAGGAACGGCGGCCAGATCAGGCTGGCCGGGTCGGTGTCGTCGAGGGCGGCGAGGGTCGCTGGGGACACCGGCGCCGAGAGGAAACCGACCAGGCCGTCGAGCAGGTCGGTGACCGCGACGGCAAAAGGGACCACCGGCCGGTCCGCGGCGCGCGCCAGCTCCCGGTCCGCGGCGGCCTGGACCATGAACGTCATCGCCCAGGAGATGCGATGGGGCCGCAGCGGCTCCGCGATGTGCGGAAGAATCCCCGACAGGCGCTCCTGGAAGCGCACCGCCGACTGGCGGATCTCGTCCGGCAGCTGCTCGAACACGTCCCGGCGACCGTACTGGCGGAGCATCCCGACAAAACTCAGGTAGTGGCTGCCCGGCCGTTCGCTCTGTTCCATCACCACGCGTAGCTGGCACTCCAGCCATGAGCGCAGATCGTCCGGACGGCGTTCCGCGATCAGCAGCATCCGTCGTTCATGCAGCCACGCCAGCCGGTACTCGAAGATCGCCCGGATCAGCTCGTCCTTCGAGCCGAAGTGGTACTGCACCGCCGAGTTGTTGCCACTCCCGGCCGCCGCCCCGATCTGGCGCAGCGAAACCCCCTCGATCCCGTGCAGAGCAAACAACTGCTCGGCCACGCGGACGATCTGCTCTTTCGTCGACGGAGCTACCACCGGCATGGCGCCATCGAAGCATCTGGACATCTGACAGTCAAGCGCCTTAGAGTCCAGACGTCCGTCTTAATCAGCGCTGATGTGGAGGCTCGTCCATGAGCGACTCAGTCACCGACCAGACCTACCGGGAGGTCATGACCGTCGACCCACCGGCGGCGAGCACACCCTTCGAGCAGGCGACCCGTGAGTTCGTCTTCGGCCAGGTGTGGTCGCGCCCTGCGCTTAGCCGCCGCGACCGGCGCTTAGTCACGCTGACCTGCGTCGCGGCGGCGGACGCCCCCCAGCCGATCGACGACCACGTCTACGCCGCGCTCGGCAGCGGTGATCTCACGCTGCCCGAGCTCCTGGAGTTCGTCCTGCACTTCGCCGTGTACTGCGGATGGCCCAAGGCGTCCCACGTCGAAGGGGTGATCCGCCGGCAGTGGGCCCGCCTCCAGACCGAACGCGGCGAGCCGGTGACGCCCTGGCCCGCGCTGGACAACGCCACCCTCGGCCCGAACGACTGGGATGCCCGGCTCGAACGCGGCGTCAAGGAGTTCATCGACGTCAACCTGCTCCCAGCCCCTCCGCCCGACACGCCCTACACCCACGCCGGCATCCTCAGCTACGTCTTCGGCCACCTCTGGCAGCGCCCGGGGCTGACCCGCCGCGACCGCCGGATCATCACCGTCGCCTGCGTCGCCATCGACGACTCCCCCATGCCCCTGCAGACACACGTCGGGTCGGCGCTCGGATCAGGCGACATCACCAAGCCGGAGATGAACGAGATCGCCCTGCACTTCTCCGTCTACTACGGTTTCGCCAAGGGCGAGGCCCTCCAGGCCAGCGCCGATGCCGGCTGGGCCCGGCTACAAAGCTGAACCGACCCGGCACACGTCCACCGCGGCCACCGCGGCCACCGCAAAGCAGAAGCCGCTGATTGCCTGGCGGCAGAGCAGCCGCGTCGCCCTGGCGACCGGCGTCGCCCTGATGGTTGGTCCCGTGCCGACGCCGTCGGGCACTGTCTCGTCGCACGCTGCAAGAAATCGGAGGCGGGTTCGGTGAACGTCGGTGCCGCGGTGGTGGACCGGGTGGAAGAGCAGGCGAGCCGGGCGCGGGACACACCACCGGGCACGCCATGATGCGCCTGGCGTCCGAGGGCGTACGCGCCTACTTCACCGGCGACGCCTTCCACCACCCGGTCCAGTTCACCCAGCCAGAATTGCACCTTCCGGGCTGCGACGACCTGGCCACGGCGATCGAAACCCGCAGATCCCTGGTGCGACGCCTCCAAGAAGAGGCAGCGTTCGTCCTGCCAGCCCACTTCCCGTCACCACACTACGGCCGGCTAGGTCTCGACGGCAGCGAGGTCTGCTTCCTACCCGGCGGCGCGACGTGAACCATCGCCAGTGGCCGTAACCTTGCCACCCCGTTCCGAAATCGCCCCGAATCTTCCCGCGCCAGCCTGCGACGGTCTTCTTCGCGACCCTCAAAAGGGAATCGACCGGCGCCGGGAAAACTCGCAGGAACGCGACTGCGAGCCACCTGTCGATTTCCTCGCAGACGCTCCGTGACCACAGGGCTCACCCAGCGGCCCAGGCGATCGGGAACAAACCTGCGCAGGTCCTCCGCTGCCGACCTGTGCGCGAACCGCCGCGGGTGGACAGGCATCCAGGGATGCAACACCCCAAAGAGTCGCCAGCCAACTCGGGCCAACACCACGGCCACCTCCGCAAGCACTGGCCGTCCGACGAAAGGTGACGAGATGTCGCACACCCGCCAAACGACCAGCCGACGGGCGGGAGCCCATCCGCCCTCAGCCTTCGCACGCGTACGACCATCCACCCGCACGGCCCGGTTACGGCTCGCCGGCGTCGCCGTGCTGGCCGCCAGCCTGGCCTTCGTCTCGGCCTGCGGCAGCGGCTCCGACGACAACGGCCCCACCCCCACGGCCAGCGGCTCAGCGGGCGCCACGGGCCCCGCGGACGTTCTTGGCCCGATCGACAAGGCGACCGGCGCCCCGGTCAAGATCGGTGTGATCACGGAGGGCGCCAGCCCGACCGCCGACCACACCAACGACAAACGGGTAATCCCGGCCGTCGTCGAGTACCTCAACGAGCACAAGGGCGGGATCGGCGGCCGGCCCATCGAGGTGACGGTCTGCGAGACCCTCAGCGACCTGTCCAAGGCCACCGACTGCGGCAACCAGCTGGTCGACGACGGCGTCTCCGCGGTCCTCATCGGCACGTCCGCCGTCGTCGAGGCCGCGTGGAAGCCGCTGAACGACGCCAAGATCCCCGTCATGCTCTACAGCTCGGGCGAACCAGCCCTGCTGGCCAGCCCGACGACCTTCGTCCTGGGCAACCCGACCTTCGGCTTCGTCGACCTGGCGATCCAGGTCGCCAAGGACGCGGGCAACAAGAAGGTCTCCGCGATCGTCGTCGACGTCCCAGCGGCCCTGCACTCCGCGCAGGAGGTCGCCCCGCCCCTGTTCCAGAAGGCCGGCATCGGCTACGAGCTCGTCCGCGTCGCCCCCGGCACCGCCGACATGACGCCCCAGATGCAGCAGATCGTCGCGAACGGCTCGGACCAGGTGTTCATCATCGGCAACGACGCGTTCTGCATCAGCGCCATGAACGGCCTCAAGGCCGTCGGCTTCACCGGCACCATCAGCGGCATCTCCCAGTGCATCACCGACGCCACCCGCAAGTCGGTCGACGGCGGCACCCTCAAGGGCATGGTCATCAGCGCCAGCGCGCCAGTCGGCCCCGACAGCCCCTCGATGCGGCTCTTCACCACGGTCGCCGAGACCTACGGCAAGGACATCGACCTCAGCAACCAGGACGGCATGATCATGTTCATGCTCCTCGCCGGCCTCCAGACAGCGACACAGGGCATCACCGGCGACATCACCCCGGAGACCATCACCTCGGCCATCAAGGCCATGAAGGAGACCGAGCTGCCCGGCGGAGGCGGTATCAGGTTCCGCTGCAACGGCAAGGCCGTCACCGATTCCCAGGCCGTCTGCGTCCGCGGCGGACTGTCGACCACCCTCGACGACAAGGGCCAGCCCGCCGCATACAAGGTCCTCGGCAGCACCCCCATCCCCGACTGACATCCCACGCGGGCCGGAGGGCGGGCACCACTCGACCAGCCGCCCTCCGCCCGCCGTGACCCACCATCCCCGACCGCATCACCCGCGACATTCCGGCAGCGAGACCTCAGGCTGCCCCCTTGCCAGCTCGCTCTGGCGCGAGGTGTCGAACGTGGCCTTGGTGTCGCTGCGCAACTGCATTCCTTCATCGCGTCGACGATCTGGTCAGGAAACTCGTCCTTGCGCTCGAGATCCGTCGCGTAGGGAAGGATCTCCTTGTCCACGAAACTGCGCACGCCGGGCCAGGATGTCGGCCTGAACGTCGGTCAGGCCCTCGGTCCGCGCGATCCTGCCCATGGGATCTCCGTGCCCCTCTCACCCGTGTGTCCGAACGGCGGGCGACGACGCAACGCGGCGCCCCGCGCAACCCCGCCGATCGAGAGCGCGCGCCGAACCACGGACCGTCACACCCGGCCGGCAGCCCGACCCGGCACCGGCAGCGCCGGCACCAGCCCGCGGACGGTTCAGGTGGTCAGCCGGTCGATCGAAGTTCTTGATCACGAAAAGATTTGCGACCAAGATTTCTTGGCCTCGCTCGATACAACAGTGCCGCTACGACCGAATCACCTGGATCTTCATCCACTTAGAGGCTGATCCCGTAGTGGAGGTGTACGACACCGCTCTTGAAACGGCGCTCGTTGAGCAGTCGGAGCGACACCCGCACGTTGTCTGGTAGCGCCCGCTTGCCGCCACCCACCAGGATCGGGCCGAGGAAGAGGTGGCACTCATTGACCAGGCCAGCCGCAATCGCCCTGCCAGCGAGCCCGGCACCACCGACGGAAATGTCGTGTCGTGAGTTCTCCTTGAGCCACTGGATAGCCTCAGGGTCGAACTCGCGCTCGATCCGGGTGCTCGCGCTCGAGACGGTCTCAAGAGTGCGAGAGTACACGATCTTATCGGCAGCCCGCCAGATCGTCGCGAAGTCCCTGACCGCAGCCGGCTGATCGACACCGGTATCCACGGTCTCCCAGAAGACCATCGTCTCGTACATCCGGCGTCCGTACAGATAGGTCCCGATCGGCCGTTCAAGATCATTGACGAACGCGTGCACCTCGGGATCCGGAGCCGCCCAGTCGAAACTGCCCTGTTCGTCCTCGACATAGCCGTCGAGCGAGGCGATCGCCGAATAGATCAGGCTGGCCATGTGCGCCTCCTGTCACCGTTGCGCAAGGGAGTCCTCCTGATCGGTGGTCATGGGTGGTGGCGGCCCTGGCCGCACACTCCTGAGACCGCGACACAGAGCGAAACTCATCGGTCGTGGCTCTGACCGCCCGATCACCGGATCTTGCCCGCCAGCCCCCCGCCATGGCGCCACGCCACGTGCGCGACCCGCCGCAGGGCACACCGCCCACAACCACAATCACCTCCTCGCCGAGGCAGGCCCACGGTAGAAACGACACCGTTTCGTTTACCGTGGGGCTGATCGGCGCTAGCGTTGGTCCACCAGACCGGCGCCCGCCGCGCAGCCTCCAACGTGTGCGGTCCACCCGGACATCTCACGTCCATGACCTCGCCTGCCGCGTCATCTACCGCCATCGCGGAGGTCGCATGGCCCGCCTTTGTCACTGCAGGTCACGGGCCTGGCCGTGGACCGTTAAACGATCTCCATCCGGGCGAACAGGTTCTCGCGGACGGTATAGAGGTGATGGACCTCGCGGCTGTCGAGAACGTTGCCGTCGAGGTCACGCACAGTCTGGCCGACGGTGACATCGACGCGCCCATCCGGCGAGACGCCGACCGTGCGCGGTTCGACGCGTGGGTCGATCACGGCCCACTGCCTGGCCCAGTAGTCGCGGACCGCGGCGTGCCCGACGACCTCCCCGCCTTCCCACCCGTTCGCCCACCGCACATCGTCGGTAAGCGCGGCGAGCACGCTGTCGACGTCACGAGCGTTGAATGCCGCATACAGATCACCGATCCGGGCGGCCAGCTCCGGCGTGCCTGTCGGGCCGGGCTCAGCCACGTCACGTCTCCTCACGTGTTCGTCCGCGACGCGCTCGACCCGGTCCAGCGCGACGTTCGCCAGATGCGGAAGCCAGACCCCAAGGTCATGGAGGTCACACACCAGGCTCGTCAATGTTCCCATTCGTCCCCCATCTCCGAGTCGGACGGCGCGCCGGGAGCGGAGCGCGGGTCCGCGTCGTCGGTCGCGCGACAGTCACCGGATCCTGCGGTGATTTGTCAGGGGAGCCTGATCAAGGATGGGTAGGACGTCGGCCAAGGCGGTCGTGGCAGTGGTCGTCCTGTACGTGAGAAGCGAGCACGCGTGGCGGTCCGGACGACGCTCTCCGCTGTCATGAGCGGTCGCGAGTGCCGCCGGCACGGTCGCAGATGCGCGCCGCCGGTGGCGTCGGGGGCCGCCAGCTCGGCGGGGAGCGGGAAGGCCCGATCGTCGGCCAGCACCGACACGCTTGCCCGCTACACCGGCGCGGTGCTGCAGGGCATGTCACAGCAGGCGCGCGACGGCGCCAGCGCCGAGGACCTGCTCGCGGTGGCCGAGGCCGCGATGGCGGCATGGCCCTCCGAACGGCTGCGCCCGCCTGACCTGGCCGTCTCCCGGCCGGTCAACCGGCGGTCCTCGGCGCGATCAAGTGAGGTCCGCACGCGGGCGTCCAGGCCCTGCGCGACGCCGCCCTCGGCCGTCCGGGCCACCCGACCTCCCACGATCACGGACGGGAAGGCCAGCGCACTGGCGACAATCATGGCCCGCCCGCCGGTCTCCTCGTCGTCCGGTGGCGCTCGATCTACCGTATTGGGCGTATGGCCGTCCCGAGGGAGATCGGTAGGGTCTCGTAGCCGCGTAGTACGCGGGTCGGGCGACGGCGGGGCGTTCCGGCCAGCGTCAGGTTGGGATACCGCTCGAACAGGGAACGCAGGCCGATCTCGCCTTCGAGGCGGGCGAGGGCGGCGCCGAGGCAGTAGTGGATGCCACTGGAGAAGGCAAGGTGGTCTCGAGCGTTTGGCCGTTCGATGTCGAACACGTGTGGGTCGGTGAAAAGGGCGGGGTCCCGGTTGGCGCCCGCGAGCAGGGAGACGACGAGTCTGCCGGCGGGAACCGCCGTGTCGAGGATGTAAGTGTCGGTACGGGCGACTCGGGCGGTCAGCTGCACGGGTGTCTCGTAGCGCAGGACCTCTTCGACCGCGTTCGGCCATCGGCCTGGGTCGTCCCGCAGCAGATTCAGCTGCTCGGGATGCTCGAGGAGCAGCTTTGTGCCGTTGCCGAGCAGGTTGACGGTCGTCTCGAAACCGGCCGCGAGCAGCAGCTGGGCGGTGGCGGTCAGCTCCGTCTCGGTCAGTTGGTCGCCGTCGTCGACGAGTCCGACGAGTCGGCTGAAAATGTCCTCGCCCGGATTGCGCCGCAACCGTTCGAAATGCCCGCCGAGCCACGCGTTGATGGCCCCCTGCGCGCTCTCGACCTGTCGGAAGGTGCCGTAGGGCAGTCCGACGTCGAGCGTGGCCGCGGCCGCGGTGCCCCAGGCGAGGAACTGGGCGCGCATGTCCGCGGGAACGCCGAGAACGGCGGCGATGACGGTCACCGGCAGCTGGGCCGCGTAGCAGTCGACGAGGTCGACGGTGTTCTCACCAGCCATCGCGTCGAGCAGCTCGTCGGCGGTGCGTTCCACTTGGCCGCGGAGCCCTTCGATCGCGCGGGCGGTGAACACCCTCGACACGAGCCGGCGCAGGCGCGTGTGATCTGGAGGGTCGACCGCGAGAAGCGACGGCGGGTCGATCGGTCCGTTCGCCGTGGAGTCCTGGGACAGCCGGGTCATCAGCCGCAGCGGCAGCGGCAGCCTCGACACGTCGACGGATGCGCCGAAGGCGTCGCTGCGTAGCACGGCCGCCGCGGCCGGGTGACTCGCGGTCACCAACGCCAAGCGGCCCGAGACGAATGATCCACGGGAGCGGATGTCGTCATAGGCCGGGTAGGGATCCGTCGCCATCGTCGGATGCGCCATCGCCAGCGTCGCCGTATCGCCACGTCGCTCGGCCCGCCCCAGTACCCAACGTACCGCGCCATGCCGCGCCGCCCAGCGCATTCTGCTTCGGACAGACACCGCCACCACCACCGTTGTCGTCACCTCCACGATCACGCCCATGCGACCAGACCAGCATGTGAGGCTCGTGAGAACCGCGGTGGCGGCCCCGCCCTCGACAGGCACCGCCGGCCGGCCCACGCCAGCAAACCCCGCCGGCAGTCCAGGGACTCCGGGCTCCCCGGCCGGCTATCTCGCTTCGCAGATTTCACGCATCCGGATCGCACCTCACTCACATGATCATTCGGTGTGGTTGCCGTATGTGGAAGCAGACACCGAACAGTGGTCCAAACAGTGGTCCAACCACAGCGCGTCCCATGTCCAGCGACCGGGCGGGAGATCGGTGATGGCACGGCACCGCCGTCTAAGCCCGCGGGTCCGTTTCGGTGCCGCGGGGATGGTGGGCTGCCTCGCGCTGGCCGCGATGACCGCCGCGGCGTTGACCGGCCAGGCCGAGGAGCCTACGGCGGGCCGGTCGGCCGCGGCCAACGCGGCGGGCACGGCCGAGCAACCGAACTTCGTGCTCATCCTCGCCGACGACCTCGACCAGACGACATCTCCCTACTGGGAGGCCATGCCGCAGACCGCCGCCCTGATCAAGGACTCCGGGCTGACCTTCACCGACGGGTTCGCCCCGACCCCGATCTGCTGCCCGGCCCGCGGCACGATCCTGACCGGGAAGTACGGCCACAACACCGGCGTGCTCACCAACGCCGGCGACGTCGGCGGCTGGGCGACGTTCGCCCGCAACGGCAACGAGGACCACACGTTCGCCAAGTACCTGCACGACGCCGGATACCGGACCGGCCTGGCCGGCAAGTACATGAACGGCATCGAGGACGAGCCGACACACATCCCGCCGGGCTGGTCGGAGTGGTACGGCAGCGTCGACAACAACTTCTACACCGGCTACAACTACACGCTGAACGAGAACGGCGCACTCGTCCAGTACGGGGGAACGGAAGATCCGGCCAACTACTCCACCGACGTGGTCGCCGCGAAGTCCACCGACTTCATCCGCCACGCGGCGGCGGATGACGCCCCCTTCTTCTGGTACGCGGCCTCAACAGCGCCCCACCTGCCACTCCCCCCGGCACCGCGACACGCGAACAACCCCTTCACCAACGCGACCGCGCCGCGCACACCCAACTACAACGAGACCGACGTCTCCGACAAGCCATGGTGGCTCCAGCAAAGCGCCCAGGAACGCTCCGCCCGAGTCGCGGCGATCAACGACCCGGACTACCAGGACAGAATGGGCTCGCTGTACGCGCTCGACGAGATGGTGTCAGGCATCGTGCAGACCCTGCAGGACACCGGCGAACTGGACAACACCTACCTCGTCTTCACCTCTGACAACGGTTACAACCTCGGCTCCCACCGGCTGACCCAGAAGATGGCCCCCTACGAGGAATCCATGCGGATCCCGCTGGTGGTCGCGGGACCGGGCATCGCCAAGGGCACGGACGACCACATGGTCGCACTCATCGACCTCGCACCGACCTTCCTGGACCTCGCCGGCGTACCGATCCCGGCAGACGTCGACGGCCAGTCGCTGGCGCCCCTGCTGCGCGGCGAGACCCCGACGTCCTGGCGCACCGACCTGCTGGGGCAGTACGCCGGGCCGGGAATCGACGGACAGGACGGGGTCGTCCAGGAACAGGTAGAAAACGTCACTGGCGTATTCCTGGACCTGCCGCCGTGGAGCGCCCTGCGAACCGCAGACTATCTCTACGTCCGCTGGTACGACGTCGACCGCTCTCCCCGCATCCACGAAAGGGAGCTCTACAACCTGGCCACCGACCCCTACCAGCTCACCAACCTACTGGCGACGCCCCAGGGCAAGGCCGAGAACGCCACACTCGTCACCGAGCTCGACGCGCGCCTCGACACCCTGGCCACCTGCTCCGGAGCATCCTGCCGAACCTGACGTCCAGTCCACCAGCCCGGCGGCCAGCCCCTCCAGAGGCCAGCGATGTGGACGCCGTCGAAGGTGGCGCCGCGGAACGATGAACGGACGCTCGCAGCTCCGGGAGACGAACAGTGTCGGAGATGCGGGCGCGGTGGTCCCCCCCGCCTGGTGTGGCGGTGCTGCCTACGCCAGGCGGGGGAACCACGGGATCTGCGCGAGTGCTCGCGGCGGGTCTCGGGTCAGCTGGCCTCGTCCCGTCGAGGCCGGTTGGAACGGGGGACGAGGCGGGCGACGTTTTCGGCGATCTCGCGGGCGAGTTCGGGCAGGACGTCGGCTCGGAGCGGGTATTGCTCCTGACCGGTGATGCGGCGGGTGATCTGAGCAAGTGTGATGACGGTCCCATCATGGCCCATCACCGCTGCCTCCATCGCTAGTGGCAGGTCAGCGCCGACTACTCTCGGCGGAGGACCAAGACTCGGTGTGGCCACCGTTGCGGACGATTCGTCGGCGTCCGGCTAGCGATCCGCGGTCGGGCGGACCCGTCGTGCCCGAAGGCAGGCCGCGGCAGGAATGGAGACGACGACGGAGACGACAGCGACGCCGGCGACCGCAGCGGGTCCGGCGGTACCGGTCCCCGCCCAGCCGGAGAGCGAATCGCGGACCGATCCGGAGTCCCTGGTCGCCAGCATCCTGGACGACGTCGCGCACCTTCTGCCCGAGCAGGCACCACTGAGCTTCTTCGTGCATCACAACACGCTGCATGCATTCGAGGATCTCCCCTTCCAGGACGCCGTCGTCCACGCCTCCGAGTTGCTGGGCACGCAGCCTTTCCAGACCGAGCGGGCGTTCGCCGAGCACCTGCGCAGCGGCCGGATCCGTGAGGACGACGTACGCGCCGTACTTGCCCCCCACGACGAGGTTGACGGCGACGTCGAGGTGGTGCCCGGCGGGCCGACCCTGGCCGAGTTCCGGCTTCGGCGTCTCACCACCCTGTTTGAGATCCCGCAGGGCGCCGGGCTGCGCTGGCTGCTGGAGGACGACGACGCCCGTCGTCGCTGCCACCCCTGGGTGGACGACGCCCGCCGGGCCGCGCTTCGGCGCCAGGCCGGACGGATCTTTGAGCCGCACGGCGGCGGCCAGGACACCCCCGGATTCCCCGACACCTCTGACTCCCCTGCGTCCGGCCGTCCGGATAGTCAGGCCCAGGTCCGCCGCCCCGCGACGGGTAGTCGCGGGGCGCGCCACAACAGCCCCGGCCGCCATGAAGCAGCGCGGAGCGCGTCCCGGCGAGGTGCTGCCCGGACCCCCGGGCGCGGGGGACGCCCGGGTTGGACAGGAAACGGTCGGGCCCTGTCCGGTCAGCGGACACCCAAGGCTCGGCTCCTGGCCGAGGTCTGGGAGACCCTGGAACGCCAACGCCCACCGGCACCCGCCATCGCGGTCCCGGCCCGGCGCCGCGACCAGATTCTGCGCCTGCTGGGTGTGGACACGGATGAGTTCGCGCATCCGGTGCTGATTCGGTTGTGCTCCGCTTTTCTCGATCAAGGTATCGCGTACTGGCAGATGCCGGAACGCGAGGACGGCCTGCTGGGCGTTTTCCGGCGACTGTTCGGCCTGCCCGGCGGTCGGCCCGACCCGGTCTGGCGTGGGCTCGATGTAGTTCTTCGCGAGCAGGCGGCGCAGGGATGGACGGCGACGCGGACCGTGGTGTGGGCGCTTCGTGCGTTGCAGCTACCCGAGTCGGTCTGGCCGGCGACGATCCGGGCGAACCTGCTGTCCCTGCGCGGCTGGGCGGGCATGGTACGCCAGTTCGAGATTCGCCCCGACCGGGTTCCGGTGCAGCCGTCCCCCGCACGGCTCGTCGACTTCCTCGCCGTGCAACTCCTGCTCAAGGTGTTCGCCACCCGGTACGTGCTGACCGAACGCATCGGCCCCGGGGCGGAACCGGCCGATCTCGGTCCCCTTGGCTCGGTCTCGTCGCCCGCAACGTTCGACTCGCCCACGCTGTCGGATGTGACCGGCACGCCGGCCACATACGACTCCCCCGCCGCAGTGAGCACTCCCACCGCGCCGAACGCCGCAACGGTGGCAAGCGCCTCGGCCGCTTTCGGTGCCCAACCCGGGTTCGGAGGATCCAGTAGCGAGCCGCTCGCCATCCAGCCGCGTGCTGTCCACGCCGTCGACGAGGCGAGCATCGACACGGCGTTGGTGTACGAGGCGTTCGTGCTGGCCCAGCTGGTGGACGTCGATCTTGGTCTGCTCACCGAGGACCGGTGGGCCAGCGCCTGGCTGCGGGCGGTCGCCGATTTCGACGAGCAGCGCCGACGCTGGCTCCTGCACCAGGCGTACGAGCGCCGGTATCGGATGATCATCCTGGATGCGCTGTGCGCGCACGGCCGGAACTCCGCTCCGGCCGCCGAGGTCGATGCCCCACCCACGGACTTCCTCGCGGTCTTCTGTATGGACGAGCGGGAGGAATCGCTGCGTCGGCATCTCGAGGAGCACTGCCCGGCGGTGCGCACCTACGGTGCCGCCGGCTTCTTCGGTGTGACCATGGCCTACCAGGGCCTGGACGACATCCGGCCGCGTGCGCTGTGCCCGGTCACGACGACCCCGCGACATCTCGTCATGGAGCGGGCTGTGGACGAGACCGAACATGCGGCCTACCGCCGGGCGATGCGCCGCTATGGACACGTCGGACACGCCGTGTCGAGGGCCCGCGGAACCCTCGGCCGCGGTGCGGCCCTGACCGCGCTCGCCGGCCTGGCATCGACCGTGCCGCTCGTCAGCCGGTGTCTGTTCCCGCGGACGGCCGAACACTGGGCGCGTCACGTCCACCACCGGGTGGCGCCGCGCCCGCGCACCAGACTCGTCCTCGAATGCCCCGACGACGTCGAGCATCTCGAGGACACCCCGGCCTCGGCGACGATGTCCGCAACACCGGGCACGGCATCCGGTGCGCTGGTGCCCGGGGTCGGGTCGGCGCCGCTGCGGTTGGGTTACACGGTCGCGGAGATGACCGACATCGTCGACGCGATGCTGACCAACATCGGCCTGACCGGCACCGCCGCGACAGCCGTCACAGCCGCTCCAGACGCCGTGACGTCACGGTCGACGACCGAAAGCGCCACGATGCCTGGAGCGACGACCGCTGGGCGGGCGGGTTCACGCGCCGAGCGGCTCGTTCTGATCGTCGGTCACGGATCGTCCAGCCTGAACAATCCACACGAAGCGGCCCACGACTGCGGTGCCACCGGTGGCGGCCAGGGTGGACCGAACGCCCGGGTGTTCGCCGCGATGGCGAACCACCCCCGAGTTCGCGACAGTCTCGCCCAGCGGGGCATCCGCCTGGATCCGAGCATCTGGTTCATCGGCGCCTATCACAACACGTGCGACGAGTCGATCGACTACTTCGACACCGATCTCGTGCCAGACCGCTTCCGCCCCGCGTTGGACCGGGTCCGGGCGGCCATGGACGCGGCCTGCCGGCTGGACGCGCATGAACGGTGCCGGCGGTTCGAGTCCGCGCCCACCGACCTCGACGCGGAACAGGCGTTGGCGCATGTCCAGGAGCACGCCCGGGACATCGGCCAGCCACGGCCGGAGTACGGGCACGCCACGAACGCCGTCTGTGTGATCGGACGGCGCTCCCGCACCCGCGGGTTGTATCTGGACCGCCGCGCCTTCCTCGTCTCCTACGATCCGACGACGGACCCGGACGGCGAGGTGCTCACCCGGTTGCTGCTGTCGGCCGGCCCGGTCGGCGCGGGGATCAACCTGGAGTACTACTTCAGCTTCATCGATCCGGTGGGTTACGGCAGCGGCACGAAGCTGCCCCACAACATCACCGCGCTGGTCGGCGTCATGGACGGGCATGCCTCCGACCTGCGCACCGGGTTGCCCTGGCAGATGGTAGAGATCCACGAGCCAATGCGCCTGCTCGTGATCGCCGAGGCCGAGCCGGAACTCCTCTCCCGCCTGCTGCGCGACAATCCGGGACTCGATCGGCTCGCCTCGGGCGGGTGGATTCAGCTCGCCGCCTGGGATCCGCAGGGACCCGACATCCACCTGTATGTCGACGGCACGTTCCGCCAGCACCACCCGAACGATCTCACGCTGCCGGTGGTGACCCGTTCGGTGGAGTTCTACGCCGGCCGTCGCGACCATCTCGGATGCGCCGAGGTACTCGGCACACCGCCGCCGGCCGCCGCGGACGAGACCGCCGCGGCCCGACGGCCGGGCCCAGGCCCGGACCGTGCCCGGTGGCCCACCGCCAGCCCGCCCGGAGCCGGCCTTGCGGTCGACGACCACGCGGTCAACGACCACGCTGGCGGTCAGCCGGTCAACCCGCGGCCAGCGGGATGAGGCACGCCCTCACGACCAACCTGTCCGGGAGTGCGTATGGCGGGGTGATGACCGTGTTGCTGCTGGCCCCGGTCGTGCTGCCGGCCGCCGGGGTCGCCGTGCAGGCTGTCGCCTTGTGGTTTGGTCACCACTGGTCGGAACGGGCCGCGGTCACGATCGTGGCCATCGTGTTCGGCACCGTCGTCCTCGCGACGGCCGCTCTCGGTGTCGCTCTCCTGGTGACCAGGCGCGACATGATCGACGTTCAGGTCGGTACCTGGTTCGCCACACCCGACCATGCCTGGCGCTGGCACCTGGTGGCCGATCGGCTGTCCATCCCGTTTGCGCTGTCCGCGGCGACGCTGATCGGGCTGATCGGCGCGCTGTCGAGCCGGTACCTGCACCGGGAGCCGGGGTTCTTCCGCTTCTACCTGCTGCTCACGCTGTTCGGCACCGGGGTCGAACTGGTCGTGCTCGCCGGCAGCCTGGCTGTCGTGTTCGTCGGCTGGGAGCTGGTTGGGATGTCCTCAGCCCTGCTGATCGCCTTCTTCCACGAACGGCCTGGACCGGTGCGGCACGGGCTGCGCGCGTTCCTGACCTACCGTGCCTGCGATGTCGGGCTGCTGGCCGGGACCGCTCTGCTGGCCGGCACGGCCGGATCGGTGGACCTCGTCAGCCCGCCCGCGCCGACGACCGGCTGGCCGGGCCAGGTGGGCTGGATGGACTGGGCGGACTGGGCGCAGGTCCCCGTGCCGGCCTCCGCGGTGAGCGCGACGATCGTGGCGCTGCTCCTGGTCCTGGCCGTGGTCGGCAAGTCCGCGCTGGTGCCGGCGAGTGGCTGGCTGCCACGGGCGATGGAGGGTCCCACCCCGTCCAGCGCGATCTTCTACGGCGCGATCTCGGTGCACCTCGGACCGTACCTACTGCTACGCACCCACGCCCTGTTCGACGCGACACCCGCCGCCCGGGTGGTCGTCGTCCTGATCGGTCTCGCGACCGCCCTGCACGCCACCGTGGTCGGCCGCGTGCAGTCAGACATCAAAAGCGCCCTGGCCTACGCTTCCATGACGCAGGTCGGCCTGATCGTCGCCGAGATCGGTCTGGGCCTGTACCTGCTGGCCATCCCGCACATCCTGGGACATGCGGCGGTGCGCAGCGCGCAGATCCTGCGCTCACCGAGCCTGCTGCACGACCGGCACCATCTCGAACAGGCGATGGGGCGGACGCTGCCGCACGCCGGCCGGCATCTCGAACGGCTCGTCCCGGCCCGCTGGCAGCCACGGCTGTATCGGTATGCGCTCGAACGCGGCCATCTGGACGTCTGGCTGCGAGACCTGTGCGCCCCGATCGCGCGGCTGCTGCGGGCCATCGACCACGGGCAGCGCCGCGCGGCCGACCGCATCGGCGGCGCGCGCAGCGGCACGACCCCCGACGTGGCCGCCCTCGCCCTGACCCTCGGCAACCCCACCATCAGCATCCCCGCCGTCCGCCGCGCGGCGGCGCGCGGCACGGCGGCCGGCAGCCCGGCCAGCGGGAGTGCGCCTGCCCGCGAAGGGGCCGGCCGGAATGCGCCAGCGCACGACATCGCTCCCAGGGGGCGATGATGACGGTGTCGCTAGGCCCGCTGCTGGCCGCCTGCCTCCTGCTGCTCGGCGCGGGCGATCTAGCCCGCCGACGGCTCGATGCCCGGCGAGCACGGGCGGCGGCAACGGCCTGGACAGGCACAGCGCTCGCGATGATCGTCATCTGTGTCCCGCTGGCCGGACTCGTCGACGACGCGCTGGCCGGCGTCGGCGGCGAGACGGTGACCACCCTGACGACGGGATGGGCCCGTTGGACGCCGGTGGCCACGGGGCTGGCCGGCCTGGTCGCGGTCGCGCTGGCGCCGGTGCGCACGCACACCCCGCGCACGTTCATCCACGTCCTAGTGGTGCTCGCCACCGGGCTGGCGGCCACCGCGACCGGCGAACCGGCCGTGATCGTGGCACTGTGGGCGTTGGCATCCGCCGCGATGTGGCATGACCTGCGCCATCGCCTCGGTTCGCGAGGACCGGCCCGGCTTTTCGCCCTACACCAAGCGTTCGGTGTCACGCTGGCCGCCCTCGGTGTGATGGTCCTGGCCATCGGCGATGCGTCGGGATGGGCGGGCACGATCGGCGCCGCGGCGATCATCGCCGCCGCCACGGCCCGGCTAGGCCTGCTGCCCCTGCACCTGTGGGTCTCCGGGCTGGTGGAATCAGCGCCGATGGGTCTGGTCGTTGTGTTCCTCACGGGTCCGACCGCGCCGATGCTGCTCCTCGCCGACGGCATACCGGCGCCCGGGACCGGACTGCTCGTGGTCGCAGCGGTGTCCGCCCTGCTCGGCGGCCTGCTCGGGCTCGTCCAGCCCGACGCCCGGCGCGGGCTGAGCGCCGTCACGGTCAGCGTGTCCGGGATCGTCGCGTGCGGCATCGCGGAGGCGTCACCGACCACCGTGGCCGGGGCGATACTGGCCTGGCAGGCCTACGCCATTGGGATGGCCGGCGCCCTGATGGTCCTGTCGACCACCGAGGCACGCCGGGGGCCCATCACCCTCACCGGAGCCGGTGGCAGTTTCGCCCGCACCCCGAAACTCGCCGTCGCGTTCCTGCTGCTCGGGCTGGCCGTCGTCGGATTCCCGGCCACCCTGGGATTCATCGGCGAGGATCTCCTGATCGAGGGAACCCGGGAATCGTCATCGCTGCTGATGGTGGCGCTCGCCGTCGCGACAGCGGCCAACGGGGCGACGGTCGTACGCTGGTTCTTCACCGGATTCACCGGACGGCGCGATCACGCCGGCGAGCCCGACCTCACCACACGCGAACAGTGGGCGGTCACCGCCGCCCTCGCGGTGCTGCTGGTCGGCGGCCTGACGCCGGGCCGGCTGGTACCGGACGGCCCGAACCCGGCCTTCGGGCCGCGATCAGCCGGCAGCTCGGCCCACACAGACGCGACCGCCGCTGGACACGCCCAATAGACGCGCCGACTCCACGTGCGCAGCGGGTGCAATCGGCCGGACTCACCGGTCGACATGACCAGTCGACGCGGTCAGTCAACCCGGCCAGTCGGCCACGCTGGCTCGTCCTGCCCGCGCTCGACCACGTCCCGATGCTGCCACCGGCAAGGTCGACACCCCTGCCCTGGCGCGGCTGCTCGCCCTGCGAGGCCAGCCGGTGGCCGGCTCGAAGGGCGCGGGTCAGGCCGACGGCGGCGCCAGGACCTGACGGCGGCCGGGAGGCCGCCGCGGGCGCTCGGGCCTGGGGCACCCCAGGGCTTGAGGCGCCGACCGCCGATAACGTACCTTCCGCACATCCACGAAAGAAGACATCTACATCTTTAAGAGGGCACGTCCTCGGAGGCTCCACGTAAGCCCGCCTCCGCCGGCGCGAGGTTGGGGAGAAGCATGACAGCGGCGAGCACCGCCACCGCCCCGAAGATCGACCTGCTGGACGCGGCGTCGTTCGCGAACGGCCAGCCCCACGACCAGTTCACCTGGCTGCGCGAGCACGACCCGGTGCACCGCCACGACGAGCCCGACGGCCCCGGGTTCTGGGCGGTCACCCGCTACGAGGACGTCCGACACGTCGGGCGCGACCCGGGCACGTTCTCCAACTCGCCGTCCGTGCAGATCGTCGACGTCCACGGCGACGGCGCCTCCATGGGCGACCACCAGATGATGCTGATGATGGACCCCCCGCGGCACAGCAAGTACCGCAAGCTCGTCAGCCCCGACTTCGTCCCCAGGTCGGTACGGCCACTCATCCACCGGGTCGACGCCCTCGCCCGCCAGATCGTCGACGCGGTCATCGAACGCGGCGAATGCGACCTGGTCGACGACCTCGCCGGCGAGATGCCCTCGCTCGTCATCGCCGACCTGCTCGGCATGCCACTGGAAGACGGCCGCGAACTCTACAAACTGACCGAGCAGATGCACGCGGTCCCCGACACCGTGCCGGAGGGCACCCAGCTCAACGCGGCGCTCAAGATGTTCACCTACGCGAGCGAGCTGCAGGCGGCCAAGCGCAGGAACCCGGGCGACGACCTGTCGAGCCGGCTGCTGGCCGCCGAGGTCGAGGGCCACCGCCTCGACGAGATGGACTTCAACCTCTTCTTCATGCTCCTCATCGACGCCGGCGGCGACACCACCCGCCAACTCGTCGGCGGCGGCCTGCACGCACTGTTCGAGCGCCCGGACCAGCGGGCCGCGCTGATGGCTGACCTCGACGGCCGGCTCGACACGGCGATCGAGGAGATGCTGCGCTGGGTCAGCCCGGTCGTCTACATGCGCCGGACCGTCACGACGGACACCGAGCTGCGCGGCCGGCAGATCGGCGCCGGCGACAAGGTCGTCATGTACTACGGCTCGGCCAACCGCGACGAGCGGGTGTTCGCGAACCCACAGACGTTCGACATCACCCGCTCCCCGAACGACCACATCGCCTTCGGCAGTGGCGGCCCGCACTTCTGCCTCGGCTCACACCTCGCCCGCGTCGAGATCACCGCGCTGCTGCGCGAGATCCTCACCCGGATGCCCGACATCGAGCCCGCAGGCCCCACCACCTGGCTGCAGTCGAACTTCATCTCCGGCCCCCGCCACCTACCAGTCCGTTTCACCCCCGGCCCGAAGCTCGGCTCCTGACCTTCGACACCTCGTCAGGCGGACAGGGCGCGTGGACCGCCCACGGGACGGTCCACGCGCCTGGCCACCTGTGGCTACCGGCGGGGTCGATCCGCAGACCTGAAATAGCGACGCTCTGTTGTGGACAGTGGGTCGTCGATGCCGCAGTCGCGGTCGTGGTCACCACTCCTGGTCGTTCTCGACGGCGGCGAGGGCGTCGTGGTCGGCGACCGCGGTTCCGATGCGGGTCAGGAGCAGGCTGGTGATGGCCGGATCGACCTTCAGCGTGATGCCCCACATGAAGAAGCCGTGGACCATGCCGCGGCGCACGCCGAGCCAGGCGTCGTCCCAGGAGGGGACGTCCACGCCGCCGGCGCGCAGCTGGTCGAGGTAATGGCGGACCAGGTCGCGCTCAGCGTGCCGTCGGTCGTCGACAGTCAGCGCGGACGCGATGTGGTACCCGACGTCGAGGTACCAGGGCCCGCGCTGCGCCGTCTGCCAGTCGACGAACGACGGCCGGCCGGCACCGTCGAGGTAGACGTTGCCGACGTGGGCGTCGCCGTGGATCACCGTCCATCGCGGGACCGCCTTGGCCCGCGCGGCCAGCACCCGGTAGGCGGCGGCGAGCCGTTCGGCGTCACGCACCTCGGCCGGCACGCCCGCGCCGATCGGGCCGGCGAAGTTGTCCCGGATCTCCCGGACGCCACGCACCCGCAGGTAGCCGTCCATCCGGCCGGCGAGCCAGCGGGCGTCCGCGAGTGCCGGGTCACCCCAGGCCGCCGCGTGCAGGCGGGCGAGCTCGGTGAGGCTTTCGGCCGCCTGATCCGGGGTGTAGTCGCTGCGGGCGTCGAGGAAGGTCGCCCCCTCGGCGACGACGTCCTCGGTGATGACGACCCCGTGGTGGGTCAGCGGGTCGACGTCGGCGTAGACGGCACGCAGGGTACGCATGCCGGTCGACGCGGCCACGTCCCGATAGAACCAGGCCTCGTGCTCCCCCGTCGCCCGAGCCGCGTGGCCGACCTCGGTGAAGTAGCCCTTGACGCAGAGGTTCGCCGATAGTCCCGGCGGAACGCCGCCCACGCACTCGATCCGGAACCTGGCGTTCGTCGCCACCCGGCTGATGACCGGGCCGGGCGTCACGGTGCTGACCTCCAGGCCGGGGAACCGGCGACCGAGCGCCGCGGTGAGCCACGCGGACGACAGCACGTCCTCCAGGGTGTCCGGCACTCGAAGCGAGCCGGCGTCGGCCGCATCGCGGTGTGGAGCGGAAGTCATAGCCCGGTCCCGAGGTTCCCAGGCGTGGACACGGCGGCGTCGGGCTCCGGCGCGGCGCAGGTTTGCGGTCCGCTCTCACACAGCCGCGGTGCGATCTTCGGCCGAGGTCGTAACTGCAAGGTTCTGTCCTCCGTCTCGGACTGCTGACCCAACGAGCACCCGGCCCAGCGCGGTCAAGGAGTGAAGAGGTGTCCGGCGTTCACGTCGAGCACAGCCCCGGTGATCCCCGACGCCAGGTCCGACGCGAGGAACAGGACCGCGTTCGCGACCTCGTCCTCGGTCACGGGGCGGCGCAGCGCCATCTCACTCGCATACCCGGCGAGCACGACCTCGTATTCGACCCCGCGCTGCATCGCCAGCGACCGGTAGTACCCCTCGAGCCGGGCACTCCAGATGTGGCCCGGCGCGACACAGTTCACCCGCACACCGTGCGGGCCGAGCTCCGCGGCGAGCGACTGCGCGATCTTGTGGGCCTGGGCCTTGCCGGCGCTGTACTCGCTGCGGCCGGCCAGGCCGATCCGGCTCGACATCGACGTCACGTTGACGATGGAGCCGGCACCACGCTCGACCATGTGCGGCGCCACGTACCGGCAGGTGAGCAGCGTCCCGAACCCGCCGATCTCCACCGCCCGCCGCCACTCCTCGAGCTCCGGGGCGTCCATGTCCACGACGGCGCGCTTGGCGGTGTTCGGGAAGGCCGCGTTCACGAGCACGTCGATGCGGCCGAAGCGGTCCATCACCGCCATGGCCATCCGCTCGGCGTCGGGTGGCGAGGCGATGTCCGCAGCCACGGTGAGCACCTCACCGCCAGCCGCCCGCGCCGCCTCGCCCGAGGCGTCGAGCGACGCCGTCGATCGGGCGACCAGGGCGACTGACGCACCCGCGGACGAGAAACGGCGGGCGAGCGTCGCCCCCAGCCCGGCACCCGCGCCGACCACGACGGCGACCCGACCGTGGAAGGAGAGGAGATTTTGACCTTCGCTCATGAAGCCTTCCGAGTACAGGCCGGTATCGCGCGCCGCGGCCGTCTCGAAGTAGGCCGCGCCCGGTCGGTCACCGACCTCGGCGAGCTCACGGACCGTCGACAGCGGGCATGTCTCGGCGATGAACCGCGCACTCGTGTCGAGGAGCATCTCCTGCTCGGGCGTCGCGGCCGCCACCAACCGGACGCTCATGCGCCTGGGGCCTTCCTCGTACGCCGGTGGGCGAACGCGGCGCGGTGATCGCCGGCCCGCCGCGCGGGTGCAGAGACCATCAGGGTTTCCTCCCGGATACAGTCGCCACAATATATATAGATATTTGTGTACCGTCGAGAAGTGACGCCCTTCGCGGAGCATGCGCGCGAAGGGCGAGGTGGCTGCCCACACGCTGGTCGACGATCCACGCGGCGACCGGGCACAAGCGGAAAACTGACCCAAAAGATTAGACAGTTAGGATCTGACATGCCGCCAAGGCCTTCGCTCGGACTGAGTCTCGCCGGATTCGGCGGGGACCCGCGGTCGCTCGCGGACGTCGCGCTGCGGGCTGAGCGGGCCGGATACGACTCCGTGTGGTCGGCCGAGGCGTGGGGCAGCGACGCGTTCACCCCGCTCGCGTACCTCGCCGCACGGACCAGCCGTCTGCGGCTGGGCACCGCCATCGCCCAGATGGCGGCGCGCACGCCGGCGGCGACCGCCATGACGGTCCTGACGCTGCAGCAGTTGTCCGAAGGACGCCTCGTCCTCGGGCTGGGCGCGTCGGGGCCGCAGGTTGTCGAGGGCTGGCACGGCGTGCCGTACCACGCTCCGGTGCGGATGACCCGCGAGTACCTGGCCGTGCTGCGCACGGCGCTCGCCGGCACCGAGAAGCTGGAGTTCTCCGGCTCCGTCTACCAGATCCCGAACACCGGCGCCGGCACCACCGGGCAGGGGCGCCCGCTGCGCACGACCATGCCGCCGGCGCCGGGCACTCCCATCCTGGTCGCCGCGATGGGCCCGAAGAACGTGGCCATGGCTGTCGAGAACGCCGACGGCCTGCTCCCCTACCTGTGGAGCCCGACCCGGTGGCGCGAGACCTGGGGCGAGGCCCTCGCGAAGGCGCCCGAAGGGTTCCAGGTCGCGCCCACGGTGCTCGTCTGCGTCGGCGACGACCTCGCCGCCTGCCGCGACCGGGTACGCCCCCGCATCGCGCTGCACATCGGCGGCATGGGCTCACGGACGAAGAACTTCTACGCCTCGCTGGTCTCCCGCTACGGCTACGCCGACGAGGTCGCCCGCATCCAGGACCTCTATCTGGGCGGCCAGCGCGCCGCCGCCTGCGCAGCCGTCCCCGACGAGCTCGTCGACGACCTGGCCCTCGTCGGCCCCGTCCCCCGGATCTCCGAGCAGCTCGCGGTCTGGCGCGACGGCCCGGTCACCACGATGATCCTCGAACCGACGCACCCCGACATGCTCGAGGACATCGCGAAGATCTGGTGAGGCCCGACGGGGACGGCCCGCGGCCGCCGGATACGACGGCGGCCGCGGGACCGATGACCACGAGCCGCATGTCAGACATCCTCACCCGCCGGACCGATCGGCGACCGGAGGTGGCAGACGCCGTTGACCGGGCTGTCTGCTTGCCTGGTCTCCAGGGCCGCACGCACCTGCGACCAGGCCCGTTCGGCGAGCGCGCGGCCCGACCGGTCGGTGACCAAGGAATCTGAGGCTTGTATTCCTGCCCCGCGGCTGCGGCCTCTCCCAGCCAGCCATCTCTAACATCTAGATGTTTTACGTCGTCCGTATTACGGTTCCGCCAGACTCGACGATGGGAGGGCAGGGTCCATGGCCGACTCCATCCGCACCTTCTGCCGCCTCTGCGAGGCCGGCTGCGGCCTCACGGCCACGGTGGAACACGGGCGGCTCACCCGGCTTCGGGCCGACCGGGACCACCCGGTCACCAAGGGGTTCGCCTGTGGCAAGGGCCTGCGCGCGGTGGAGGTGCATGACGATCCGGACCGGGTCCGGCGGCCGCAGCGACGGGCCGGCGACACGTTCGTCTCCGTCACCTGGGACGAGGCGTTCGCCGACATCGCCGAGCGCCTCGAGGCCGTAATCGCCAGGCACGGTCCCCGGTCCGTCGGCCTCTACCTCGGGAACCCGAACGCCTTCAACGCCCTCGGCGGCGCGATGGGGGTCTCCTTCACCGCCGCTCTCGGCTCCGACCGGCTGTTCTCGGCGACGACGCAGGACTGCGCGAACAAGTACACCGTGGCCGAGCTGCTCTACGGCACGATGAAGGCCCATCCCATCCCGGATCTCGAGCGCACCGACTTCCTGTTGTGGATCGGGTCGAACGTGCGGGTGAGCAAATCGTCGTTCCTGAGCGTCGCCAATCCGCTCCAGGCCCTGCGTCGTGTCCGGCAGCGAGGTGGCCGGGTCGTGTTCGTCGACCCGCTGCAGATCGAGCCGGACGTCGGGGAGACGCTGCAGCTGCGTCCGGACTCCGACCCCTACCTGCTCGCCGCGATGCTCCACGAGATTCATCGGACCGTCGGGTTCCGTCCCGGCGTGTTCGAGGGCCGGATCGACGGGCTGGACGAGGTCGCGGCGTTCGTGACCCCCTACTCACCCGAGGCGGTGGCCGACGTCGTCGGACTGCCGGCGGGCACCATCGCCGCGCTGGCGCGGGACTTCGCCGCCGCCGAGCGGGCCTCGATCCACGCCTCGACCGGCCTGAACATGGGCCGTCAGGGGGCGCTCGCGTACTGGCTCGTCCAGATGCTGCTCCTCGCGACGGGCAACCTCGACCAGCCGGGCGGCAACTACTTCGCCACCGGCGGACTGGCGAAGCCCAGGGCGTCGGCGGACCGCACCGCGGCGTCGTTCGAGCAGTCCACCTGGGGACCGTTCCGCCGGACCGTCGGGATGTTGCCGGGCGCGCTCCTGTCCGACCTTGTCGAGGACTCCGCCGAGCCGTTGCGCGCGCTCGTCGTCCTGGCGGGCAACCCGGTGCTGTCCATGGGCGGCGGCGAGCAGCTCGCGGACGCTATGAGGTCACTGGATCTCCTCGTCAGCATCGACCTGTACCGGAACGCGACCGGCGAGCTGGCGCACTACGTGCTCCCAGCGACGGACCAGTTCGAACGGGAGGACCTCAATACCTTCGTGCAGGGCGTGCAGGGCGTGCCGTTCGTGCAGTGGACGCCGCGAGTGGTCGAGCCCGACGCCGAGCAGCGCCAGGAATGGCAGATCTTCGGCGGTCTGCTCGAGGCGATGGGCCGCCGGCCGCCGCTCCCTCTCGACACCGCCGACCCGATGGCGTTGCTCGATGGCGCGCTCGCCCCGAGCGGCGTGAGCATCGCCGCCTTGCGCCAGGCCGGCGGCATCCTGCCGCTGGCGGAGCCGGGGCCAGGCGGGTCACTCGAACGACTCGGCGTGGAAGGCGTCCTGAACCTGGTCCCCGATGCCCTGCGCCCGGCGCTGGAGCGTGGCCATGCCCTGTTCCGTGAGCTGGACGGGGAACCGGCGGACGGGTTCAAGCTCATCACCCGCCGGACGAAGAACACGATCAACTCCTGGTTGCAGAACCTGCCGTCGGCGGTGGCGGACGATGGTGAGCCGAATCCGCTGTGGATGAACCCACGGGACGGCGACCGGCTTGGGGTGGCACCAGGCGACCGCGTGCGGATCAGCAACGACTACGGCGCCATCGAGGCCGGCATCCGTTTCGATCCTCGGCTGCGGGTCGGCGTCGTCGCCATGACGCACGGATTCGGGAACGCCTCGACGTCTGGGATGACGCGGGCGCGGGACCGACCCGGAGTGAACGTGAACGCCCTGGCCCCCCACGGACCGGGGACCTTCGACCCGGTCGGCGGCATGTCCCATGTGACCGGGATCCCGGTCGATGTCCGCCCACTGGCCAGGGCGACGTGACGGACCCTGCCGGCGCGGCCCGACGACCGTCCAGGGCCTGTCGCCGACGACCCGGCCGGCGCCGGCGCTGTCGGGTCGCGGCACCCGGCCGGCAGCGCCGGTCGTCGCCGCACCGTCAGCAGAGGAGCATTGGGCCGAATGCCGCGCCGCCCTCAGTCGCGTTGATCCGAGGAGACTGGGCGCATGTTGCCCGATCTCACGGTCGCCGGGGCGGACCTGCCCGTCCGGGCCGCCCTGCCAGCGCTCGTCGCCGCGCTGACCGCCCGCGACCAGCACGGTTCGGGCCGCGCCGGCGGGGCAGCGGTGCTGGTGGCCCCGCCCGGCACGGGCAAGACAACGCTCGTCCCGCTCGCGCTCGCCGACCACGTCCCCGGCCGGGTGCTGGTCGTCGAGCCGCGGCGGATCGCCGTCCGCGCCGCGGCACGGCGGATGGCCAGCCTCGCCGGCGGTGGCGTGGCGGGCGGTGCCGGGGCTCGTGCGGATGCGGCGGGTCGCGGCGGTGTGGGCGGCGGCGGTGTGGGCGGCGGCGAGGTGGGCGGCGCAGTCGGCTACACGATCCGCGGCGAGCGCATGGTCGGGCCGTCCACCAGGGTCGAGGTGGTCACGACGGGAGTGCTCGTCCGGCGGCTGCAACGCGACCCCGAGCTGCCCGGTACCAACGCGGTCATCCTCGACGAGTGCCACGAGCGCCACCTCGACGCCGACCTGGCGCTCGCGTTCATGCTCGACGTCCGCGCCGCGCTGCGCCCCGACCTGCTCCTGCTCGCCGCCTCCGCGACAGCCGACACCCGGCGGCTGGCCGCGATGCTGGGCGCGCCCGGCCAGCCCGCGCCGGTCATCGGGACGGACGCCTCGATGTTCGACGTCGAGGTGGTCTGGGCGCCCCCGCCCGGGGTGATCACCCCGGCGCACGGCCTGCGGGTCGACCCGAGGCTGCTCGACCACGTCGCCGCGACCGTCGGGCGCGCGCTGCGGGAGACGTCCGGGGATGTGCTCGTCTTCCTGCCCGGGGCCGGTGAGATCGCCGCCGTCGCCGGTCGGCTCGCCGGGCACCGGAACGCGGTCGACGTGCTCACCCTGCACGGCCGCCAGACCGGCGGGGCGCAGGACGCGGTGCTGCGCGCCGGCCCGCGTCGCCGGGTGGTGTTGGCGACCGCGGTCGCGGAGAGCAGCCTCACGGTGCCCGGTGTGCGGGTCGTCGTCGACGCCGGCCTGGCCCGCTCCCCGCGGATGGACCACGCCCGCGGGCTGGGCTCGCTGGTCACCGTACGGGTGTCGCGGTCGTCCGCCGGGCAGCGCGCGGGCCGGGCCGGCCGGGAGGCGCCGGGCCGGGTGTACCGCTGCTGGTCCGCTACCGAGCACGACCGGCTGCCCGCCCAGCCGGAACCGGAGATCGCCGTCGCCGACCTCACCGCCTTCGCACTGGAGCTGGCGGTCTGGGGCCATCCCGGCGGCGTGGGCCTGCCGCTGCTCAGCGACCCTCCCGCCGGCGCGATGGAGGCCGCCGGGGTCTCGCTGCGGGCCCTCGGCGCCGTCGACGAGACCGGCCGGGTCACCCCACGAGGACGTTCGATCGCCCAGGTCGGGGCCCATCCGCGGCTCGCGCGGGCGCTACTCGACGGCACCCGGGCCGTCGGCGCCCGCCGCGCGGCGGATGTCGTGGCGATGCTCTCCGGGGACGGCCCCGCGGGCGGCCCCTCCGACGACCTCGTCGCCGCGTGGCGCCGCCTGCGGGGCGACACCGACCGGGCCTCGTCCGCCCGCTGGCGGGAGGAGGCCCGCCGGCTGCGCTCGGCCGCGGAAGCCGCACCCGCCCGGCCCGGTGAACCCACCGGGCCAGCCGGGCCTGCCGGGCCCGCCGGGCCCGCGGCGCGGGGAACGGGTGGGATGACCGACGATCTTGCGGCGGGGCTGGTGGTCGGCCTCGCCTTCCCCGAGCGGCTCGCGCGGGCCCGCGACCCCGGCAGCTCGAACTACCTGATGGCCGGCGGGACAGGTGCCGAGCTCACCGCGGGCTCGGCGTTGACCGGGGCGGAATGGCTCGCCATCGCGGTCGCCGACCGCGGGTCCGGCCGGACGTCCGCCCGTGTGCGCCTGGCCGTCGCCCTCGACGCGGCCACCGCGCGGGAGGCGGGCGCGGCACTGCTGCACACCGAGGACGAGGTCGCCTGGTCCGGTGGCGACATCGTCGCCCGCCGGCTCGAGCGCCTCGGCGCGATCATCCTCGCCGAACGCCCGGTGACCAGGCCCGACCCGTCCAAGCTGCGGGCCGCCGTGCTCGACGGGCTGCGCGACGCCGGACTCCCCGTGCTGCACTGGAACGCCGACGCGCTCGCCCTGCGGGACAGACTCGCGTTCTGCCACCGGGTGCTCGGCGCCCCCTGGCCCGACGTCACCGACGCCGCCCTGCTGGCCCGCGCCCCCGACTGGCTCGGGCCGGACCTCGACGGTGTGCGGCGCCGCGCCGACCTCGAGCGCGTCGACGCCGGCCGCGCGCTGCGCCGGCTGCTGCCCTGGCCACAGGCCGCCCGGCTGGACGAGCTGGCGCCCGAGCGGGTGACGGTGCCGAGCGGCTCCCGGGTGCGCCTCGACTACAGCGGCACCAGCGGCGCGGCCGGCCCCGTCCTGGCCGTGAAGATCGCCGAGGTGTTCGGCTGGGAGCGGGTACCCGTCGTCGCCGACAGCCGCGCCCCGCTGGTGCTGCACCTGCTGTCACCGGCGGGTCGCCCGGTTGCGGTGACCAGCGACCTCGCGTCGTTCTGGCGGACGGGCTACCCGCAGGTCCGCTCGGAACTGCGCGGCCGTTACCCCCGCCACCCCTGGCCGGACGACCCGACCACAGCCCCGCCGACCCGCCGCGTCGCCCCCCGCACCCGCACCCGCGGCCGCTGACATGTCGGACGGCGCCCCCCACGGGCCGGTGTCATGGGCTGGCGGTTGTTGATGCTGGGCCACAGCTGGGAGCAGAGCACTTCACCAAACACGATCCCCGAACGCACCCCGCGCCGCATGACCAAAGAAGCCAACCGTCCCGGCCTGGCCGTCCGCTTCGAACCGATCATGGCTGCCTGAACGCGTCGGTCACCCGACCGCCAGCGAGGCCGCCCGCCAAATACACACCGCGGCCGTGTCACAGGGCGGTTCGTCGCCGAGGGTGCGCGGATGCGCGCTTCGGCACACGCGGTCAACGATCGCCCGGGCTCGTCGACGCCGGCGAGACCGCGCCCGACCGAACCGCGGATCCCGAGCTCAGCCCCGACGACGTCGCCTGCATGATCCTGTTCGCGCTCCAGCAACCCGACACCGCCGACATCAGCGAGATCGTCGTCCTGCCGACCGGCCAACAGCCCTACCGCTAAGCGCGCCGCGCGGTTCAGTGCGGTTATGCCGGCAGCCCGTCCAGTTGTGCCAGGAGGCGCGCCTTGCCCGATCGGTCCAGCCAGGTACTGAAGTCCATGAGGCCGGCCTTGGCCTTCCGCAGGGGTATGAGGTCGGTGTCGTAGTAGGTCTCGTTCGCCCAGGCGAAGACCTTCGCGGTCTCGGGGGCATGGTCCCAGAGTGCCTTGAGTGGAATCTGGGTGTGTGGAACCTGGCGACCGGCCGCCGTGCTCAGCGCGTCGGCGATCTGCGGGGCGGTCAGCCTGTCGCCGGTGATCTCCATGGCCTTGCCCAGGTAGGCGTCCGGTTGCGCGAAGGCCAGTGCCGCGAACGCCCCGATGTCATCTATGGCGACCAGCTGCATGACTAGGTCGTCGTGCCAGGGCACGTTGAGCGAACCGTTCTGGAAGAACCGTGCCGGGCTGGTGAAATCCTCCATGAACCCGGCGGGGCGCAGGATCGTCGCGGGAACACCCAGGTCGTGGATGTGCCGCTCGATCTGCCACTTGTCAATGGATCCCCAGCCGTGTTCCAGGTAGAAGCGGTTCTGGCTCTCGACGCCGCCGACCGACGAGTACACGAGGTGCTGCACATTCGCGGCCTTGGCCGCGTCCGCGACGTTCTTGCCTTGGGCGATCTCGTTGTCGTTGGCGGACTGGACGCTGTAGATGCCGTACGCGCCGCGTGCCGCCGCGTCGAGGGAGGCGCGGTCGTCCAGGTCGCCGCGGACAAGCTCGGCGCCAGCGGCGGCGAGCCTGGCGGCCGCGGGTGCGGTGTCGTCTCGGACAAGGGCGCGGACCCGCCAGCCGTCGGCGAGCAGGTGGCGGGCGGTGGACCCGCCCTGGTTCCCGGTGGCGCCGATGACGAGGACGGCCTTGTCGTGTGTGTCGATGGTGGTGTTCATGACTCGCTCCTGTCGCAGTGTCCGGCTTGCACGACATGACTGTATGACGAATTTCGAAAGTTAGTCAACCTATGGTAGAGGGATGGCCGAGTCTGATATTTGGTCATACGATGGCTACGTGAGCAGCAGCGCCGAACGACTCCGGGACCCTCGGCAGCGAGCCGAACGGGCGGCGCGGATCCTCGATGTGGCGGCGGACCTGCTGCTGCGGCACGGCTACCGGCGGGTGACCATCGACGATGTGGCCGCCGGGGTGGGTATCGGCAAGGGCACCGTCTATCTGCATTGGAAGACGCGCGAGCAGATGTTCGGCGCGGTCTTCGCGCGCGAGGTGCTCTACGCGATGGACGAGCTTCGGCAGGCACTGCGGAAGGAGCCACAGGCGTGCCTGCTGCACAACTTCGCGAGCGCCTACTTCCTGGCCGTCGCGAACCGCCCGCTCCTGCGCGGGTTCCTCCTGGACGACCCCCACCTGCTCGGCAAACTGACCAACTCCGCCGATACCGCCCGTGACGACCGGCACAGCGTCATGGCGCGCGACTACCTCGGACTACTTGCCGAGCACGGACTGCTCCGCGACGACATGCGTGTCGATGAGATCGGCTACGCCTACCAGGCGACCTTCGAGGGCTTCCTGCGAGCCGAAGGCGCCGCCACCGCGGGCGGCCAGGAACAGCGGGCGGATCTGCTCGCACGAACCATCCAGCGCGCGTTCGAGAGCGAGCAGGCGATCCCCGAGACCGCGCTGCGCGACCTCGCCGCCACCACGGTCGCCTTGATCGGCGGCCTGATCGACGCCGATCGCACCGTCTCCGGCATCCCCGAGGCCTGACGACCGCGGTCGTCGGCCAAGCCGATCGCCACGCGGCCGAGGAAGAACAGCAACAGACCGGTCAGCAAGACTGTCGAGGCACCGACGTCACCCCAGAGCGGGCCTTGACGACGAGGGCCGGGCCAGCACTCTGCGAGCGTTCTGGCGACACTCCTGGGTGGAGGACCCGCAAGGACGCCGCGGTGGTGCGCGAGGTCGCCGAGGCAGCAGGTGCGGACCTCGGGTCATCGGAACGGTGCTGGCCTCCGACGCCGTCGAGACGAAGTGCTCCGCCAGACCGGTACGCCCGCCCGGAGACCATGACCGAACCGCAGGCGCAGGTTAGGGGTGCGAAGGGCGGTTCGGATGGAACGAAGGTTCGCGGGTAGCCGACGCAAATGGTGACAGCGAGTGGACATCCGGGCTGTCGATCTTGCGGCTTCGGCCGAGTCGCTGCTTGTACCACTGTCTGCGGCGCCAGGCGGCATCCCGCCGTTGCTAGGCTGCTGGGCGCAGGTGGTTCGAGCTCACGTCTCCCCCCGCGTCCTCACCCACCGGAGTGACGAGCGGCGCCGGCCGTGCCGACCCTGGTCCACCGCCGTGGCATCCAACCGGGTCAGCGGCAGGGCGCCGCGGCGTCCCGCGGAAAATCTCTTGAACTTGATTGCCATGCCGGGAGACGCTCGATGGTATGACCGTGCACCTGACGCACTGGGGGACATTCGAGGCCGTCAGCGATGGTGAGCGGCTGACCGACGTACGTCCGTGGCGCGGGGACCCGGAGCCGACGCCACTGATCGGCAATGTCGCGTCCGCACAGCATCACCCCGCCCGCATCGCCCGGCCGCACGTGCGCAAGGGCTGGCTGGACCATGGACCCGGCGCGCCGGGGCGCGGTGACGAGCCGTTCGTGCCCGTGTCGTGGGGCACCGCGCTTGACCTCCTGTCCGGGGAGTTGCGGCGGGTCTACCGGGACCACGGGGCCGAAGCCGTGTACGGCGGCTCCTACGGCTGGGCCAGCGCGGGCCGGTTCCACCATGCGCAGAGCCAGGTGCACCGATTCCTCAACTGCCTCGGCGGCTATGTGCGGCACGTCAACAGCTACAGTCTCGGCACCTCCACCGTGCTGCTGCCCTACGTGATCGCCGACATGAACACGCTGCAGACCTACGCCACGGCGAAGTCCGTGATCGCGGAGCACAGTGAGCTGGTGGTGGCCTTCGGCGGGGTGTCACCGAAGAACGCGGCGGTGTCTCCGGGCGGGGTGTCCCGGCACCATGCCCGCGGCTGGATGAGCGCCGCCCGGGCCCGCGGCTGCCGGTTCGTCTCCGTGAGCCCGCTGCGCGACGACACGCCTCCCGAGGCGGAGGCCGAATGGATCGCGCCGCGGCCCGGCACGGACGCCGCGCTGATGCTCGCGCTCGCCCAGGTCCTCGACGCCGACGGGCTGGCCGACACCGGCTTCCTCGACCGGTACACCGTCGGGTTCGCGCGGTTCGCCCGGTACCTGCGCGGCGAGGCGGACGGGGTCGTCAAGGATCCCGCGTGGGCTTCGGCGATCACTGGGGTGCCGGCGGCGCGCATCCGGGAACTCGCCCACGAGATGGCCGCGGCCCGGACCATGGTGAGCGTCAGCTGGTCGCTGCAGCGGGCCCGGCACGGGGAGCAGCCGCTGTGGCTCGGCGTCGTGCTCGCCGCGATGCTGGGCCAGATCGGGCTGCCGGGCGGCGGCTTCGGCCACGGGTACGGGTCCGCGGCCCTGGTCGGCGAGCCTGCGCCGCAGCTTCCGGTACCGGCGCTGCGGCAGGGGCGGAACGCGGTGTCCGCGTTCATCCCTGTAGCGCGGATCGCCGACATGCTGTTGAATCCCGGTGTTTCCTATGACTACAACGGGCAGCGGCTGACCTACCCCGACATCCGGCTCGTGTACTGGGCCGGCGGCAACCCGTTCCATCACCACCAGGACCTCGCCCGGCTGCGCGAGGCGTTCACCCGCCCGGAGACGGTCGTGGTGCACGACCCGTTCTGGACGGCGACCGCCCGCCACGCCGACATCGTGCTGCCGGCAACGATGAGCATCGAGCGGGATGACTTCGGCTCGGGGCAGAATGACCGGATGTTCTTCCCGATGCCAGCCTTGACCCGGCCGCATCGCGAGGCCCGGGACGACTACGCGATCTTCTCTGACCTGGCGGAGAGGCTGGGTGTGGGGAAGGACTTCACCGAGGGCCGCACCGCGATGGAGTGGCTGCGGTACCTGTATGACGAGTGGCGGGATTCGCTCGCTTCACGGGGTTCGCTCGCGGAGCGGGGGCGGGTTTCGGTTCCGGATTTTGACTCGTTCTGGGCGGGCGACGGCATCGAACTGCCGGTGGCCAGCGAGCCACAGGTGGCGTTCACCGAGTTCCGTCTTGACCCGGAGAAGCATCCGCTCAGCACGCCCACCGGGAAGATCGAGATCTTCTCCTCGACCATCGACGGTTACGGGTACCCGGACTGCCCGGGCCACCCGGTCTGGCTTGAGCCGGAGGAGTGGCTCGGCTCGGTCGCCGCTGGGCGCTTCGGCCTGCAGCTGGTCGCCAACCAGCCGAAGGCGCGGCTACACAGCCAGCTGGATGTGGGCGCGCACAGCCAGTCGGTCAAGATCGCCGGGCGTGAGCCGGTGCGGATGCACCCTTCCGACGCGGACGCCCGCGGGCTTCGCGGCGGGGACCTCGTGCGGATCTTCAATGACCGAGGTGCCTGCCTGGCTGGGCTGGCGGTGGATGATGCGGTGCGTCCCGGGGTCGCGCAGTTGTCCACCGGGGCCTGGTACGACCCCGACCCGGCCGATCCGGGCTTCTGCCGGCACGGCAATCCGAACGTGCTCACCGCCGACCTTCCCTCGTCTCACCTCAGCCAGGGGTGCACGGGGCAGTTGGCGCTCGTGGAGGTTGAGGCGTACCGGGGTGTGCCGCCGGAGGTTGCGGTCACCCGGCCGCCTGTGACCGCCTGAAGCGCGAGCTTCGAGCGAAGCCAGAGTGGCCCACTGCCGCCGGCGGCGCTTCGTTATCGGAGGCCAACGGGATATCCGTTGAAAATTTCCTCAGTGCGACCGGAATCCCGAACTCCGCAAGGCGCTCCGGGACGCTTCCTCACACGATCTGGACAGAGATGAAGGGGACGGCCGCGTCCAGATGCCGTCCACCATTGTCGTGGCCTCGGCCGGGCACCGCCGTTCACGTGAGCCGGCAGGACCGTGAGCCGGCAGGACATGCATCGCCGACGAGATCGAGCGTGTGCGGCGCCTGCTCGATAGCGTCCTGGGCATAGGCGGCCTGCTCGTACCGCGGTGCGTGGAGACCGCCACTGCATGAAGGCCACACAGGCTGGCCGAGCCCCCGAGCCGTTCCGTCAACCGCGGGCGTCCGTCGTGGCGTGTAGTGGACGACGGTGGTCTGCCCGAGCCTGACTATTCTTCGGCTGGTGTCGACCCTCATCTGGATCAACGGTCCGAACGCCGTCGGGAAGACCCAGGTCGCCCACAACCTGCACCGCAGACTGCCCGGAAGCTTCATCAGCGACCCCGAGCACCTCGGCTTCGCCATGCGCCGGATGCTCCCGAAGCCCCGCCGCATGGACTTTCGCGACATCCCCCTGTGGCGCGATGCGGTCAGCGAGATGCTCCACCTTGCTCTCCAAGGGCCCGAGGACCCGGTGATCGCACCGATGACCATCCTCGATCCCGGCCTGCTCTCCGGCCTGACGGCCTCGGCCCGCGCCGCCGGACACCACGTCGATCACGTCACGCTCCTCGCCGACCGCACGACGATGATCCGCCGCGTCCACCGACGGTGTGAGACATCCCGCAGCTACAGCGCCCGCCACCTCGACCACGCCCTCGACGTCCTGCAAGCCCCCGAGTTCGCCCGCCATCTCCCCACCGACACCCTGTCGATCTCCGCCGTAGCGGACGACATCGCAAGCCACGCCGGGTTCACGCCCGGTCCCGACACATCAGGGCGACTGGTGCAACATGGACGCCAACTCGCCGTCCAGCTACGCCACATCCGCCTCAACGCTTGAAGATCCTTGGACTTGTCGCTGGCCGTCGACGCCGAAAGCGCGCCAGATCCGCTGGCCGGCGGCCCGGCAGGTCCTGCTCCCGCGCGCCCGGACCGTCCCGACCAGATGAGACGACCCGTGCCGTGGACGACCAGAGTTGAGCTAATCATCCGCCGCTGATCGGTGGTAGCACGGCGATTTCGTCGTCCGCGCGGCAGGGAGTGCGGCGAACGTCGCCGTGGAGTATCTCTCCGTTGATCCAGACCCGCGAGGTGGCCAGCACCCGCGCGAAATCGGCACCGAAGCGCAGGCGAGCCTCATCCAGCACCTCCCCGAGCGTGCTGCCGGGAATCACGTGCGCGGCTTGGCCCGCGGCCTCCCGCGCGGACGCGAACAGCAGGACGGTGGGCATGTCGCCCTCCTTCGTTTCGTCAGCCGCCGATGTAGGACATCTCCACACGCTCGCTGCCGGACGGGATGCGGCGCCCCCGCAATTCCGAGTAGCGATCCTCCCGGGTACTCCACAGCTCTCGGATGGCCGACAGCAGGTCTTCGTCTCCCGCTCCGGTGCGCAGCAACGCCCGTAGGTCGGTGCCTCCGGACGAGAACAGGCATGTGTGGACCCTCCCGTCGGCTGACAGCCGGGCGCGGGTGCATCCCCCGCAGAACGGTCGAGTGACCGACGCGATGACGCCGATCTCGCCCGCGCCGTCCCGGAAGCGGTACCGGGTGGCCACCTCCCCGTGGTGGTCGGGCGGGAGCGGTTCGAGCGGGTAGCGACCGTCGATCAAGCTCACGATCTCGGCGGCTGGTACGACCTCGTCCAGCTTCCACTCGTTCGTCGCGCCGACATCCATGTACTCGATGAACCGCGGGATGTGGCCAGTTCCCCGAAACAGGTCGACCATCGGCAGTACAGACAGGTCGTTGATCCCTCGTTTGATGACCATGTTCACCTTGATCGGCGACAGGCCAGCACACGACGCGGCGTCGATCCCGGCTAGCACCCGCCGCACCGGCATCTTGGTGTCGGCGAGCGCACCGAACACGTCGTCGTCGAGTGTGTCGAGGCTCACCGTCACCCGCCGCAGCCCGGCGGCGGCAAGGGGCGCCGCCTTGCTCGGCAAGAGCACACCGTTGGTCGTCATCGTGAGGTCGATCCCGGGAATCGCGGCGAGCAACCGGACGAGGTCTTCGACGCCGCGGCGCAGCAGCGGTTCACCGCCGGTGAGCCGCAGCTTGCGCACTCCCAGTGAGACGAACAACCTTCCCAGGCGGGCGATCTCGTCGAAAGTCAGCAGGTCGGCCGACTCGAGGTAGCGGTGCCCGGGGCCGAAGTGTTCCCGTGGCATGCAGTACCGGCACCGGAGGTTGCACCGGTCGGTGACGGAGATGCGGAGGTCACGCAGAGGACGGTCGCGACGGTCGATGGTCGGCGGGATCATCGGGTCACCGCTTCCGGTTCGTCCGCGGGGCGCCAACGGCGTGCCGCGGTGGTGACGTCCTCGATCAGTTGCCCGGTCGGAACCCAGGCGCTCGTGCCATCGGCTCCACGTTCGCGCTTCCATACCGGCACGCATTCCTTGATGACGTCGATGCAGAACCGACCTGCGCTGAACGCTTCGCCGCGGTGGGGCGCGGAAACCACGACCAGCACGCTCGCCTCCCCCAGCGGCACCTGCCCGACCCGGTGCAACAGTGCCAAGCGTCCCAAACTGGGCCACCGCTCACGCGCGCTGATGGCAATCTGACGAAGGCGCGGCTCGACAAGGCGGTCGAATGCCTCGTAGTCGATGTCGACAATGCCGACGCGGTCGCCGTTGTGGTCCCGGACCGTACCCGTGAACATCACGACGGCGCCGCACGTTGGAACGGTGGCCCACTCGATCATCTCGGAGACCGGGACGCGGCCATGGGTCAGGCCAACCCGGAAATCCTCGACCAGTTCTTCCGGACCGCAGATCTGACCATTCATGACGGAATCACTATCCGCTTCCCCGGCTCGGCGGGCCGGCATCGAACTTAGTCTTGGGGTGATTAAGCACCAGCATCTCGCTCCGCGCGACGAACTTTTTACAGATGGTGACGAAGGGGCATGCCCAAGCCTCCATTTACCGACGTTTTACACGAGGAAAACCATCGGCGCACCTTGGCGGCTAAAATCTCGTCCAACCAGCGTTCGCCGCCCGGTCTCAGACGGTGGGCGCGCCGCCGCGGTACGCCAAGTTCGATGTCGCACCAGCGGGACGAGACGGCACAGACACGAGTGAGGTCGGTCACCATGTCGGTGGACTCGGGCGAAGTGAGTACGAACCGGCACAACGTCTGGCGCGACCTGCTCCGGGATCACTTCGTCACCTTGGACGTTGCCACCGAACGGGACGACGCTTCGTTCGGCGGAGCGGTGCGCAGTGACCTCCTCGGCCACCTGAGGGTGTCCGACGTCAGCTCCGTTGATCAGGACATCATCCGGACCGGCGAGCTGCTGCGCCGCGACCGCGAACGGTATTTCCAGGTCGGCCTGGTCCGGCGCGGCGAAGCCCGGGTGGTGCAGGACGGCCGCGAATCGGTCCTGCGCCCCGGCGACTTCGTCGTCTACGAAACCGAACGCCCCTTTCAGTGGTGGCTCCGCTCGGACCAGCGATCGCCGCGATGGGACCTCGGCGTCTTCACCTGGCCGCGGGACACGATCCGGCTCAGCGACTGCGAATCCGCGGCGCTGACCTGCCACGCGTTGGACGGCGCCAAAGGCATCACCGGCATCCTGAGCCGGATGCTGACCGACCTGCTCTCCGCAAAACCGGTCGTCGGTGACACGAGCGCCATCCGGCTTGCGGACGAAATTGGGGAGTTGGTTGCCACCGTGGCCGCGGAGGCCTGTGGCCTCGCCGGAGACAGCGATCAGCATTCGAGCCTCCTTCGGCAGATCGACGCCTACATCGATTCGCACCTCGATGACCCTGCACTGTCCTCAACGACGATCGCGCAGGCGCATTTCGTGTCGACGCGCCAGCTCCAGCGGATGTTCGCCCGCCGGGGACTGACGGTCTCCCAGGCGATCCGGCGCCGACGGCTGGATCGCTGCCGGCGCGATCTTATGACCGGCCGGGGAAGCCAACACACCCTCACCGAGATCTGCTTCCGCTGGGGGTTCACCGATCTGGCCACCTTCAGCCGGGCCTTCCGCGACGTCTACGGGATTTCCCCCTCCGCGTACCGGCAAGCCCGATCTCAGACGGCATCACTGGAGTGATGCGGCGCCTTCTCGATCTGTACCAGGGTGTCGGAGAAGGTGGGCGCATTACCCAGGTCGGCGAAGACTGTCGGATTCACCGAGGCCACGGTGGACCACGACGTCGCGTGCTTGCGCCAGCCGCCATAGCTCGACACGGTGACGCCGGACAACACGGAGCCGTCAACCTTCGCCTGTACGACGAAAGAACCTCGATCGTTGAACACCCGCACATAATCACCCGTCACGATTCGGCGCTCGCTGGCGTCCTGCGGGCTTATGAGGATCGTCGGCTCTCCCTGCACCCGGCGTTGGAAGGGCATATTTCCACCGCTGGAGTTCAAGTAAGCGTGCGCCTTCGGCGTGAGCAGATTGAGCGGATACTTCGCAGCCAACCCACCGTTAGAACGTGTTGACTCGCGAGGCGGGATGTAGTGCGGCAGTGGATCGACGCGACCGCCTGGCTGGTAGTCGTTGGACCCCTGCCGGAACAGCGGCACCACGAAATTGCCGGCGGCCGCCGCGGAGGAGAGAAACTCGACCTTGCCCGACGCCGTGGGAAAATTGCCCTCCGCATGCGGGGCGTACTCGTCCGGGAGCGGCACATTGAGACGCTGCCAGCCCCTCTCCTTCAACGACTCGACCGTGATGCCCTGCATAGCGGGGGCCGACCAGTCGAAGGCTTCGGCGATCATCTCCGCATCTGTGCGGCGGAACACTGGATCGGTGAAGCCCATCCGCGCAGCGAGGCGCCGGAACAGTTCCGTATTCGGTACCGCCTCACCCAGCGGCTCGATCGAACGCTGATTGTACGTGGCGTACAGGTGGCCCCAGGAGAACATGATGTCGTCCTGTTCCAGCTGGGTAGTGGCCGGCAGCACGATGTCGGCGAACTCGGCCGTGTCCGTCATGAACTGCTCACTCACCACAGTGAACAGGTCCTCCCGCCGCAGGCCCTCGAGCAGCTTGCCCTGGTCCGGACACACCACCACCGGATTGGAGTTGTAGACCATCAACGCCTTAATGGGCGGATCCAGGTCGAGGCCGCCGGTGAGCGCCCGACCCAGGAGATACTGGTTGACAACCCGCTTTCCGGGCTCGAGCAACTCCGGATGCATCATGGCGCCCCAGTTCACCGGGAACGCCCACAGAGGCAGCTGGAGAATCCCACCGCCTGGCTTACGCCAAGCGCCGACCAGTGCGGGCAGGCAGGACAGCGCGCGTACGGCCTGACCGCCGCCGGCATGTCGTTCCACCGCCACGCCGATCCGGATCACCGACGGTTGCGAACCGGCGTAAGCGCGCGCGAGCCGGCGAATGTCCTCGGCGGGTACGCCGGTCTCCTCAGCCGCCCATTCCGGCGTGTACTGCTGAACCCGCGCGACCAGCTCGTCGTAGCCGACGGTGTAACGAGCGATGTAGTCCTCGTCCGTGAGCCCCTCGCTGATGATCACATGCATCATCGCGAGCGCCAGCGCGCCGTCAGTACCTGGACGGATCGGGATATGCCAGTCGGCCGCATTCGCGGTCCGGGTCTTCACCGGGTCCACCACCACGACCGTGGCGCCGCGCCTGCGTGCTTCAGCGATGAACGGCCACAGATGCAGGTTCGTGCTCATCACATTGCAAGCCCAGATCAGAATGAACTTCGAGTGGACCAGGCTTTCCGGATCTACACCCGCGCTGTCACCGATCGTCATCATGTAGGCCGTACACGAACCGGAGTCGCAGTAGGTCCGTTCCGCGATCGTCGCGCCGAGCTTGGCAAAGAACGGATCGCCGACATTGAGCCCGTTGAGGATTCCCTGAGTCCCCAGGTAGCTGCACGGCATGATCGACTCGGGACCGAACTCCGCCGAGATCGCCCGGAACCGCTCCGCGATCTCGTCCAGTGCCTCGTCCCAGCTGATCCGCTCGAACCTGCCACTGCCCTTCGGCCCCGTACGCCGCAGCGGATACAGCACCCGGTCAGGGCTGTACACCCGGTCAAGGTAGTTGTCGACCTTCACGCACAGGCCCCCACGAGTGAACGGGTGCTGGCGGTCACCGGCCACCTTCACAGCCTTGCCGTCGGTGACCGTGATCACCATCGCACACGTGTCGGGGCAGTCATGCGGACACGCACCCCGCACCACGGCAGTACCACTCGCCACGTCGGTTGCCCCCGCAGCTCCCATGAGCATCTCCTCGGATCGTGCCTGCCTCGATCGTGGAAGACCCGGGCCGAATACCGTGAGGCACCAGACGACAAGTTCTTGACCTGGCGCGACGGGACCCACCTCGGACCACCGACAACGTGCCCGAGCGCGCGCGCTGGCAGCATCGCCCTGCCCGGACACCCCAACCAGACAGACGATCACTCCGACCGGCAGGTTCATGAAAAAGATCACCCGCCAACCCAGGCCGAGCACGTTCGCGTCCAGCAGCAGTCCGCCGAGTACCTGGCCGAGCAGGCCGCTGAGCGAGGCGGTGACGGAGAACCAGGCCAGTGCTCTCGTGCGTTCCTCGACCGGAAAGACATGCGTGATCAGGGCGAGGACCTGCGGAACCATCGCCGCGGCGGTCAGTCCTTGGACCAGCCGCGCGGCGACCAGCTCACCCGGCGTCCCCGCCATACCGCACGCCACCGACGCCACCGTGAAGCCGGCCACGCCGACGAGGAACATCGTCCGGTAGCCGAACAGGTCCCCGAGTCTTCCGCCGGTGACCAGACCCGTGGCGTAGGCGAAGGCGTACCCGCCGACGATCAGTTCCAGGCTCGCCGTCCCAGCGTTCAGGTCGTGCCGGACCGACGGGATCGCCACGTTGACCACGTTGAAGTCGAAGCCGTACATGAGCCGGCTGGCCCAAGGCCATGGAATGCCTGATGTTGGGCTGATGGTCGTTTCGTAGGCGCAGCGGATCTTCGGGTGCGGCTGGATGAGATCGGCCGAACGCCGCCGCGGCTGTCCGGCGCCGCGGCCGACGGCGACGCGCGCGAGGCACTTTCCTGGATCGAGGACACGACGATCTGGAACCGGGTGGATCTCGAGGACCTGCCCCCGGGGGCACGCCGCCCTGTTCCTCGGCTGCACCGACGCCTAACGGTTCGTCGGGCCAGCGCGGGATTGGCGGGCGGGCCTGGTTGGCCGGTCGAATCCGGCGATGTCCTGCGTCCACGGATCGGGGGCGAGACGATGGACGTCAAGCATCCGAGGTTCACGGGCGTGGAGGGAGCTGGTCTGCGATGGACGTCACGGGTTCCGCGGGAGGCGGTCGGCGCGCCGAGCGGATGGCGCAGGCCCGCCGGCTGGTCGGCCGGGCCCGACAGGACCGCACCGTGCCCTGGTACCTCGCGTTCGTCTGTACCGCGGTCGGGGCCGGCGCGTCGTTCGACGCGTTCGGCGGCGCCATCGGTTTCCTCTACGCCCTCGGGCTGTCCGCCGCGTTCGCCGCGCTGTCCTGGGGGACGCTGCGGCTGGTCCCGGCCGTGCTGGCGGACCTGAGCCAGGAAGGGTACGGCGCGTCGAGGACGTGGCTGACGCTGCTGCGCGCTCCGGTCACCGCCCGGGGCTTCCTCGTCCTGGCCGCCACCATCCCGGTCGCGGTGGCGCTGCTGAAGACGGTCGGGTTCTTCTTTCTCGGCGGGGTGGCGCTGGTGCTGGTCGCCACGGGTCTGGCCCTGGCCGCCGCGTGGGCGCTCAACCGCCCCTGACGACGGCGCGCCGCTCGACCGGGAGCCCTTGTCTCTCCGGAGATCGATCAGGAGCGACCTGGTGGACGGGCGCCGCGGCCGGCCACGTGGCGTGGCGCACGCGCTCCGTCGCGACCCGGTTAGCCGTGCCAGGCCGGCAGGTCCATGTGGTGGAGGTACGAGTACGCGTTGTTGGGAGCCTTGATCGTGTAGCAGTGGGCGATGACGTGCCAGCGCCAGCATCCCGCTAACCCATGCAGAATGCCTGGTAGGGGATGGCGGCGCTGGTACAGACGAACACTTTCAAGATTGCGGGGCCACGTATGCTGGGCGGCGGGTATCGCAAACTGTCGCGGTCGCCCCTGATTCCGGTCAGTTTGTGTATGGATTCCTCAGGCTCATCGGGGTACGTGTGATGTCGAGTGCCGGCTGAGGGAAGCGGGGGCCCGCCGTGTAGTAGCGGGCCCGGGTTCGGCCGACCGGCACCAGGACTTGAGCGGTGGTGAGGTCACGAAGATCGCGTTGCGCCTGTTGCAGGCTCAGACCCTCGGCGTGCTCGTACCGTGAGCGGCGGACGCGTCCAGCCATGGCCACGTCGTGCAGGGCGGTCACCACTCGCTCGTCCAGGTCGTTGCCGTCGGCGAACTCCGAGAGCGCGCCCCATACCCGTCCGGAGCGGTCGAGTCGGCCTTGCACGGTCTGGGCCTGCTGGTGATAGGCGGTCAGGTTGAAGCGGATCCAGCTCGAGACGTCCTGGTCGGGAGCGTATTTCGGGCCCCGGTCGGCAAGTTCGCGGTAGTAGTCCCAGGTGTTGCCGGGGCGGCCGAGCCATGCCTCGATGGACGAGAACTCCGGGGCGAGGACACCTTCGCGGGCGATCATGAGTGTCTGCAGCGAGCGGGACATCCGGCCGTTCCCGTCGGTCCAAGGGTGGATGGAGACAAGGTGCAGATGCGCCATAGCTGCCCGTACCAGCAGGTGGGTGTCGTTCTCGGTGTTGAGCCAGTCGACGAGTTCTTTCATCAGCGTGGGGACGGCATCGGCGTCTGGGGCGGTGTAGGCCGCGATGCTGGGGTCGCGGGCGTCCGTGACGTAGACGGGACCCCGGCGCCACTGTCCGGATGGCTTGCGCGCGGTGTGACGGTGGCCTTGCAATATCCAGTGCAGAGCGTTAAATAGGCCCTTGCTGTAGTTGAAGTCTTGGGCATCGTGGAGCGTCTGTATGTAGGTCATCATCCGCTGGTAGGCGAGGGTCTCCTCGCGGTTTTCGTCCGAGACCTCGACATCCCGCTCGCCATCTATTAGATCCTCGACATCGATCGTGGATACCTTGAAACCCTCGATGGAGTTTGAGGCCGCGACCGCATCGGCGGTCAGGAAATTCCGGAGCCCAGCAGTCCATTTCGACGGCATGGTCTGGACTTGGTGCCGCAGCGCCTGCCGCATGGCGTCGATCTCGTCAAGCACCCGATCATCGGCAGGTGTGAGGAACGGCGTGGGGTAGAGCATGCACAGATGATACTATGACGCAGTCATCACGTCAATCAGGTTTCAGTTCGGCCCAGGTCACCCGGCGGATCTCAGGGTGTGTTCGCCGCGGTGCGAACCGCGCCCGGCGCGCCCCGGGGCTCCAACCTGCCGCACGGTCCCCACTGAGCCGCAGACGGACGCCTAGGAGGATTACCCTCCCTGCATGCGAGATCCACCACGCGGACCACCTCGAACCGGCCGTCGAACGGCCGCGATACAGAAGAGTATTCGGTACCTCACAGTGCCGCGCGACGTGCATTGATGCAGCTCAGCACACCGCTAAGCCGAATAGTCCTCATAATCCTCCGGCCGTGGGTTCGAGCCCAATTCCGCTTAGTTAGGCCAAGACCAACCGGCATCACCGCGGGTCAGCGGTTAACGTGAAGATCGCGAAGGATCCAACTAAGTGGCATTGGGTTCGATCCCCACCCGCCCCACAACCAGGTAGTTCGTCCACGCTGAGCCCTGAGCATGCTCGTACGCGGGCCGGTCCAGGCCGACTGCCTCCGCGATCGACCAGCAGTTGCCCGCAACGCCCGGCATCAGCAACCCGCGCAGGTACAACACGCCGCTAGCCCGCAGACCGCGGGTCTGGCGATCGCGTTCGTCGACCAACTGGGCAACGAGGAGGTCAACCGTCCCCACGGGAGGGGGGGTGGGTCGCGAAGCCGTGTAGGAGGAGGTCGGCGACCTGGGCGCCGAGTTGGTCGGTGTCGGCATGCAGGCTGCGGGCGAAGCGGGTGACGATGTGGAGGGTGCCGGTGATCGCCTGGGGGAGGAGCTCGGCGGGCAGGTCTGATCGCAGTGCCCCGTCGCGCTGGCCGCGGGTGACCAGGCCGAAGACGGCCTGGTGCATGCGTCGTGAGGCCGGTGGCGGAGACGGCCGGCGGGTGTCGGTCGGTAGCGGTTGCCAGTCCGTGGACACCGCGAGTAGCGGGTAGCGCTGGATGATCTCGGCCATCGCGGTGATCAGGGCTCGCAGGGCAGAGACCGGATCGAGGTCGGTCGCGAGCGCGTCGTCGATGACCTGCTGGGCTTCGGCCGCCGCGGCGTCGAAGATCGCGCGGCGCAGCGCGTCCCGGTTGCGGTATCGGCGGTAGACAGTGACCCGGACGACGCCGGCCTCGTCGGCGATGCGCTGGACCGTGGCGCGAGAGTCCTCGGCCAGTACGCGGGCGGCGGTGCGCAGGATGTGCTCGTCGTTGCGCTGCGCGTCGCTGCGGGGCCCGCGCTGCCTGGACCCGACCGGAGCCGTACTCACCGCCTAAGTGTTACACATCAGACCCACTTAGCGACCTACCGTCCGTCGGTATGACCTCCTCGTCATCGCCGGACTCGCCCGCCGGCCCACCCGCCAGCAGTGATCGGCTCGACCCCGCGCTGGTCCGCCTCGGCCTGGTCCTCGTGCTGGGCATCATCATGAGCCAGCTGGACACCACGATCGTCAACGTCGCGCTGCAGACGCTCAGCCACCGGCTGTCCGCAGGGCTCTCCACCATCCAATGGGTCGTCACCGGCTACCTGCTGGCCCTGGCCGTTGTCATCCCGACCACCGGGTGGGCCGTCGACCGGATCGGGGCCAAGCGCCTGTTCGTCACCGGCACGGCCCTGTTCGCGGCCAGCTCGGCACTGTGCGCCGCGGCCTGGAACGTCGGCAGCCTCATCGGGTTCCGGGTGCTGCAAGGCGCCGCCGGAGCGCTGCTGCTCCCCGTCGCGCAGACCGTACTGGCCCGGGCCGCGGGCCCGAAGCGCATGGGCCGCGTGATGATGGTCGTCGGCGTCCCCGCGCTGCTCGCGCCGATCTGCGGACCTATTCTTGGCGGCCTGATCGTCGACCACCTCTCCTGGCGCTGGATCTTCCTCGTCAACGTTCCCGTCGGCGCCGTCTCAGTGCTGGTCAGCCTCTGGCAGCTGCCCGCCGACCAGCCCACCACCGGCGAACGACGACCATTTGACTTCCCGGGGCTTGCGCTACTCGGCCCAGGACTCGCCCTGGTGATCTACGGTCTGTCGCGGGCCGGCGCCGCCGGAAGCTTCGCCCGACCCCAGGCCTGGACCTTCCTGCTCGCCGGGGTCCTGCTGGTCGCCGGCTTCCTGGGCTACGCCGCCCGCCGCGGCGAGAAAGCGCTGATCCCACTGGCCTTCTTCCGAGACCGCGCCTTCGCCGCCTCCTGCGTCGTCACCCCGCTCATCGGCGTCAGCGTGTTCGGCGTGATGCTGCTGCTCCCGCTCTACTACCAGGAGGTCCGGCACGAGGACGCCCTGCACGCCGGGCTGCTGCTCGCCCCGCAGGGCCTCGGAGCGGCGCTGGCGATGCCGACAGCCGGGCGGCTCACCGACCGGATCGGCGCCCGCTGGGTCGTGGTCGCCGGCATGACGCTGATCACCGCCGGTACCGCGATCCTCACACAGGCCTCCACCCACACCTCGTACGCCCTGCTCGCGGTGGCCCTGGTCGTGCGGGGGCTGGGATTCGGCGCCACGATGATGCCGACCATGGCCGCCGGCTTCCGGAACCTACCGACGTCCGCCGCCGGCCACGCCAGCTCGGTGCTACAGATCTTCTCCCGATTCGGCGGAACCTTCGGCGCCGCGCTCATGGCGGTCATCCTCGCCCAGCGCATCCTCACCGAGACCGCCCACGACGGCCACACACCCGACCAGCTCGCCAACGCCTTCGACACCACGTTCTGGTGGGCAACCGGCATCACCGCCATCGGCATCGCCGCCGCGGTCCTGCTACCCGGCCGACCCGTGAACGTCGAGGCCGACAGCGCCGATCCCCCACTCGCCCACCCACAGCCAGCACCCGAATCGTCCATCTGACCCCCGCATCTCCCAGCCAGCAGACGCGACAGCGGCCAGGCGCAGCAATGCGCCTGGCCTACCGGACTGGCTGCTCGCGCCGCCGCCGCAGCAGTTCAACGCGACGCTGCGCGTGCCCCAGTCCGCCAAACAGCCGGGCCGATCTGATCTTCTTCGGAACGCCGAACAACATTTACCACATGGGTATCTACGCGGTGCGAGGACCAGCAGGCGGCGGCTTTCGCGGGCGTAGGCGAGCGGCTCGAGAGGCCGTCCGGTGAGCGCGTCCGCGGTGGTGAGCAGCGGTAGACCGGCGGCGGGCGGAGGCGTCTAGGAATGTCGCCGCAGCGCTCGGAGGGTGAGCTCGACGTGGTGCCCGATGTCCGCAATATCCGGTTGTGGGACGAGTTGGAGTATTCGCACCGTGCCGAGGAACTGGTAGGCGATGTCGGTGGCCGTGATGTCGTCGGCAAGCGTGTGGTCGGTGCGGGAGCGTTCGACGGCGTCGTGTCCGACGCCGGTCAGGTGGGTGAGGCACCGCTGGAGGTCGGCGCCTGCGGGTTCGGCGTTCGCGAGCAGGTCGACCGCCGCCCGGTTACGGACCAGAGGGGTCAGCGCCGTGGTGAAGAACGCCCGGAGGGCCTCGATCGCGGGCTGATCCGGGGACAGACCGGACGTCGCCAGGCCGGCCAGATCGGTGCCGGTGACCTCGTGCACCAGGTCCTGGCGTGTCGGGAAGTGCCGGTAGAGCGTGCCGACGCCCACGCCCGCTTCCTTGGCGATCGCGCGCATGTCGACGTTCAGGCCGCACTCCCGCAACATCGTGGTGGCCGCGGCGACGATACGGGCCCGGTTGGCGGCCACGTCGCGTCGCGGGCCCTGCGTGCGCTCCACGACGACAAGCCTAGCGGCCCGCCACGCCGCACCGGAACGCATGTTCCGATGTGCTATCTTCGCCAAAACGGAACATTCGTTCCGATGCGGTGGGAGTGTGGGAGTGGCGATGAAGACGATCGTGATCACTGGAGGAACCGACGGGATGGGAGCGGCACTCGCGCGTCACTACCTGCGGGAGGGCGACCGGGTCGTCGTGGTGGGCCGCAGCCGAGCCAAGTTCGAGGCGCTGCTCGCCTCGTCGACTGCCGACGGCGTCGCCGCGACCGGTCGCGCGTCGTTCATCGCGGCCGATCTGTCGCTCGTCGCCGAGAGCGAACGGGTGGTCGAGCAGATAAGGCCGTCACACGAGCGCATCGATGTACTCGTGCTGGCCGCGTCGTTCATCCGCCAGAAGCGCCACGAGACCGCGGAGCGTCATGAGGCATCGTGGGTGCTGTTCTTCGTCTCCAAGTACATCTTGGTCGCCGGGCTGGCGTCGCTGCTCGCGAACAGCGATCGCCCGATAGTCGTGAACACGTCGGTGCCGGGCGCGAAGGCCGGGGCGATCGATTTCGACGATCTCGAATCCGCGCAGCGCTTCAGCTTCGCCCGGTCCAATGCCCAGCAGCGGCGGGCCAACGAGCTGCTCGGAGTCCTCGTGACCAGTAACAACCCGGCGCTCACCTACCTCACGTGGGGACCCAGGCGGCTGGTCAGGACCAGCCTCGCCGGCGACGTCGGGCGAGGGATGAAGATCGCCTCCGTCGTTCTGGGGGCTGTCGCCGGGCAACGGCCGGACGATGCGATAGCGCCGATCATCGCACTCGTCGCCGACCCGCCCGCTGGCCGCGCCGCCTACCGCGGCGCCACGCAGGTCGCGCTCGTCCAAGGCCCGGACGATACCGACGATGCTCGCCGGCTCGAGGCGCAGACCGCCGCCCTCGTCACCGGCCGCTGAGCAGTCTGCACGGAAACTGACAAACCTGGCCGAGCGGCGCGGATCGTCCGTTCGGCTTCAGCGGCGGGGCCCGCAGCGATGTAACGCTGGGTACGGCCGTGTCCGATCTCCTCGATCAATCTGGCGGCCTTGAGGCCCTGCAGGACTCGGATCGTCTGGTCGGGCATCAGACCCTCGTCGCGGGCGTAGGTCGCCCGGCGGGCGCCTTCTGGGCGGTAGCGGCACAGAGCACGGCGACCGACCGCTCCCACCCCGGCCGGACGCTCCTGCAGTTGGGCGAAGCGGCCCGAGCTAGGCTCGGGACAACCTCGACGACCTCCTGTGGGCCCGCCGGCGTACGACGACGTACTTCTCCACGGTCACGAGACCATCGCCCTCGCCGTGGAGACAGCCGAGCGCGCCTGGCCTGACCTGCCGAGCCCGACCTGGCCGACGGGCTACCGACCGGGCCGCCGGGGCTGGTCGGGGAAGCCTCACCGTGGGCACACAGCGTTCCCCGCCTGTCACCCGGTCCAGGTTCCACTCATAGTGAGTAATCAGGCCCTCATCTGGTCCCGCGCCTGCGCAGATCGTCGCGATTCGCAGTCGAAGGACTGCGGTACGCTCCAGTGAGGGTGGAGAGATGTCCGGAGTTCGCGGCGGTGCACTAGGCCCGCGGCGGCCGGCCGTTCGGGGTCGCGCGCCGCGGTCGTTTCAGTACGCGATCGTAGGATCCGCGGCCATCGTCGGTTGCGCCCTAGCTTGCGCGCTATTCCTAGACCGGCAGACGGCCGGGGCCGCCATCAACGCCATGTCTGCCGCCGCCCTGCTGGCCACGGCCGTCGCATGCTTCTGGACCGCCCGCCTGGCGCGCGGTACCGAGCGGCGCTGGCGGCTTCTCATCGGTCTCGCCGCGGCCGGCGCGGTTGGCCCCAGCATCGGAACGGCGCAGGCGATGATGGCCGGCGGCTCTACGATGGGTCGGTATTCTCCGGCGCAGGCGGGTTTTCTCGTCCTCTATGCGGTGGCGCTGGCGGGCCTGCTGTCGCTGCCCACGGACTCCAAAGAAAAAATGGCCGGAGGTGCCGGGTCGCCGCGGCGCGGCGGATATCGCTGGTACGCCGTAACCTTGCTGGACTGCGTGCTGATCGTCGGTTCGATCGTCCTGCTCGAATGGGCCACGATGCTCGGCGCGATTTTCCGCGCGGGGGCGCCCGACCTCACGCAGTTTCTGGTGGTCGCGGGTACCCCCATTGGGGGCCTGACGCTCACCACGGCTGTCGCGCTCATCGCATTCTTCCGCCGGTCTCCCTCGCCGCTGACGCTAGCGTTGCTCGGCGCGGGCCTGCTGTTTATCGCAATCTTCGGCAGCATCTTCGCCTACCTTACCGCGAGCAAAATCTACAACCCCCCGGCGGCGGCCTACGTCGGATTCACGGTCGGCGATCTGCTGTTGTTTCTTTCGGCGCTAGTGCCAGCCCGAGCAGCCACGCCGGACGACGAACTAACGTCACTGTCCGGCCCGCGATCGATGTGGGCGCATGCCGTACTACCATACGTCGCGCTCGTCGCCGCGGGCCTGGTGGTCGGTGTCAAAATGCTCGCTGACCGGTCGCTGGATTGGTTCGAGACCTACAGCATGGTGGGGCTGCTGCTGGTCGCGCTGGTCCGGCAGATGCTCACGCTCGCGGAGAACACCCAACTGCTCGCCGAGATCCGGAAAGGCGAAAAGCAGCTCCATTACCAGGCGTACCACGATCCGCTAACAGGATTAGCGAACAGGGCCCTGTTCACTCGACGGCTGCAACGGGCACTCGACCACGGGGCCAACGGCTCCAAATCACCCACCACCGGATCCGTCATTTTCATGGATCTTGACAAGTTCAAGTACGTAAACGACACTTTCGGGCATGCCGCCGGGGATGAGCTACTCAAGATCAGCGCGGAACGGATCCGGGCGGGAACCCGCGCGGGAGACACGGTCGCACGACTCGGCGGCGACGAGTTCGCCGTCATCCTGAATGGCGGCGACCCGGACACTAGGAGTATGGGTGAGCGGCTCACGAAGGCCATGCAGGAGCCGTGCCTATTAGGCGGTCAGCCTTACGTCCCCCGAGTCAGCGTCGGCTTGGTCACCCTCAATTCCTCCGCTCAGCCAGCCACTCCCGACCTTCTGCTCCACCAAGCCGACCAGGCGATGTACGCGGCCAAACGAGAGGGCACGGGCGGGCTGATCATCTACCATCCCGATTGCCCACTCTCCAAGGTCAGCGCGACCGCGGCGCACAGCGAGTGATCAGCTGAGCGTCTCTACAGGTGTGTGAGCGCGATCTCAGCGGGGGGCAAGCGCCTGCAACGGCTGCTCGCCCGGGCTGTCTGGGTACGCCGACGAGGTCCGCGACGACCTGCGCGGCTATGTCGTCGAGCGGCTCGGCACCCTCTCGCTGGCCCGGCTCCTCCCCCGCCCGCGCTGGTCGACGTTTCTCGTCACGCCGGCAACTCCGGTCCAGGCTCCGTGCGCGAACGCCTACACCGAACGCTGGGTCCGCACCGTCCGCGCCGAGTGCCTCGACTGGGCCATGATGTACTTGGACCCTGCAGGTCCGATGCTTTCGCTGTCTCCGGTCACCATGGTCGCTCGGTTGGCGCAGACGGTCAGGAGTCGGCCCCGGCACGCCCGGTGGCGTGCGCGGTCACCGCGGCGACGAGTTCGTCGAACATTACCTGGTATATCTCGGCCCGCTGCTCGGCAAGGTCGTGCGGCAGGTAGTCGGTCACCCAGATGAGGCGCGCCGCGTTGTCGCCGACGACGTCGACCCGCATCTCCGCGTGGTGATACTCGGCGTCGCTCAGCTCGGGGACCGTGTAGGAGGCCCGGCGACGCACTGGGTCCACGGTGAGGTTGCGCTCCCAGACCTCCTCTCCACCGGGAAGCGTGACGACGCGGTACTCCCCCTCCTGGCGCTCCGCGACGCAGGCCGAGAAGACGTGCACCTCGGAGCGGGTGTAACGGTCCACGAAGTCCCATACCAGCTTGGCCGGCACGTCGACCACTGCCTCGAAGTAGATGCTTCCCATCGGATCTCTCCCTGGCTCACCTAGGTGGAAATACAGCTGAACGCCGCCGCCGGCCCACGACTCGTCGCCGGGCACGTCCGGCGTGGCGGCGGGCGCGGAACTGCCGGGACGCCGTGCCGGAGGGAGCCGCGCCCGGAGCCGGCGGTGACACCGACCGGTCAGGGTCATGGACGTTGCCGCCCAGCGGCGACCGAGAAAGTCGCGGGCCACGTGCCGATCACGCCCGCGGGCCGGCGCCGTCTCGGTGGGCGCGCGAATTTCCCGGTCAGGATAGATCACGAGCCACCCCGTGACGTGACTGGTCGCGCCCGGGTCGCTGACACATCGGTCAGGACCGTTGGTTCAGGGCGGCCATCTGCTCCGGGGTGATGACGTCTCCGCAGGTGGCTGTGGAGCTGGTCGGCTCGAACCGGGAGCCGTCCCTGCTGATCTTGATGGCCGAGTAGCAGGTCGAGGTCTGTCGGAAGTTCGTGGACAGGTCGTTGCTGGCATCGGGGGTCATGCCGGCGCCGTCGTAGTCCCTGACGGCACGCAGGCCGGTGATGAAGGACTCCCGGGTGGGACATGTCCCGGCGGCTTCGAGGCCACGGAGGAACAGGTCGGCGGAGATCCAGCCATCCGCCGCTGCGTCCTGGGTGGGCGGCTGAATCTCGGGGGCGAAGTCGTTCATCGCCTGCTTGAACTTCCGCTGGTCCGCGGTGTCGAGTTCGAAGGGCTGGATGTCGGTGAAGATCGACACGCCGGCGAGTGCCCGGCCGAGCTGGGTGAGGTTGCTGTTGTCGTAGCCCAAGGGCATCAGGGCGACCTTGAGGCCGTCCCCGAGGGTGACGCCGATCTTCGCGAGTTCGGGCAGCAGCTCCGCGGCGCCCGCGGGCATCAGCACGCCCGCGAGGGCGTCGATGCCGTTCGCCTTGATCTGCTGGGCGACCGTCTGCCAGCTGGTGATCTCTCCGATGTAGAACGTCTTGACGACCCAGACGTCGTTCGCCTTCAGACTCGCCGCGGTCTGCTGGGCGAAGTCCCCGCTCGAGGCGATCGCGTCGACCGCGAAGACGGCGGCGCGGGTGCCGCCCTGGTCACGGACGTACCTCCCGGTGGTGGTGCTGGAGCCGTTCCCGAGATAGAACCAGGAGAACATGTTGTTCATCCCCAGCCAGACCGGGTCGCTGGCGATACCCGTGACCGGGACACTGCGCTCCTGCAGGAGCTTGGCGGACTGGGTGCCGGCGCCGGGAGCGTAGATGAGCCCGAAGATCTTCTCCTGGTCGAGCAGCTCCTGGACGGCGCTCAGGTTGAGCTGCTGGTCCGCCTGGTCGTCCCGCCAGGCGTAGGTGACCTTGCGGCCGTACACACCGCCATCCTCCTCGTTCGCCACGTGGAAACGGGCGTCCACCCCGGCGCGGAACGAGCGCATGGTCGCGGCCCCCGGCCCGGTGTCGCTCCAGACCATGCCCGCCTTGACCTCCGTGGGTGTGATGCCGGGCACCGTCGTCGAGCACGCCCCACCCACACCGCTGGCACCGCCTCCACCGCAGGCTACGAGCGAGACGGCCAGGCTGCTGGCGCTGGCCGCGAGCGTGACGGTTCTGGTTAATCGTCTGTTGACCGGGAACAGCACTCTGTGACTCCTTTCGGGGTCCTGGACCGGCTGCATCGCGAGAGGTCTCATCTGAAAGGGGCCGCCGCCTGGTCAAGCCAGCCGTCGAAGTCCGTCGCCTTGGCCATCAAGGCCTCCGGCCCCCAGGGAGAATCGACGATGAGGAATTTTTCGCGGTCGATGGCCTGAACGAGCCGATCGGCGACCTCGTCGGGCTTGAGCGCGGTCCGCAGCACCGGGTGGTCTTCCGGGAATTCGTCGTTCAGGAGCATAGGTGTCAGCATCGCGCCGGGGCAGAAGCAGGAGACCTTGATTCCCCGCCCGCGATACGTCATCGCCAGCCATTCGGAAAACGCGAGCGCCGCGTGCTTCGTCACCGAATAGGTCACCTTCTCCGGATGGGCCGAAAGCGCGACGATCGACGCTGTCTGGAGAAGGTAGCCGTCGCCTCGTTCGAGCATCGCCGGCAGCACCTCGCGGGCCGCATACACGTGAGCGAGCACGTGTAGTCTCCAGGCTGCCTCCCAGAGGAAGTTCTCCTGGATCTCACCGGGCTGGCTGGGGCCGGCGACGCCGGCATTGCTGAACCAGATGTCGATCTCACCGTAGGTCCGGCGAGCCAGGTTGGCCACCGCGCGCACGTTCTCTTCCACCGTGATGTCCGTCGCCAGGCCGACGCCGCCGATGGCGTTCGACACACGCTCGACACCGGCCGGGTTGATGTCCGTGACGACGACCTTTGCCCCCTCAGCGGCGAATCGATGCGCGCAGGCCTCACCGATGCCCCCGCCAGCCCCGGTGATCACGACGACCTTGTCGTTGAGTCTCATTGCCGATGATCATCCTTTCGATGGCCCACGCCGTGCGACGCTTGTCGCCCGTTCGATCTCTCGAGCCATCTCGGCTCGTGATCCCGGGCCGGGAAGCAGAGGATCTCCGGACTACCTTCCCGCCCGCTGTCCCCAACGAGAGCAGGGTTAGCCAGAGATGCCGGGGCCCGGGTGGTCGCTCTCGCGCCGGGAAAGATTCGGCCATCGGCCCAGGTGACCGTGCGCGCACCAGCCTCTTCACCGGCGTGCGGATCGGCATGGAACAGCCAGCCGCCGTCGGCCGCGCACCCGCCGCGGGGAGCGAATCGTTTCCAGGATTTCCTCGGACACCGACTCTCCCACCGCACAGCGCCCGGCCGGCCCCGCACATCTATTCCGCCGCATTCGGCCGAAGCGGCGTGCGCCTCAACCAGAAGCAGGGTCGTCGCCAGCGGCCGTCGACCCGACGGTTCAGACTCTAGACATCGTCACCGGGCGTGTCAACGACTTTTAAGTCTTGAGCCTTAAGAAGGTCCCAGTGGCGGGTAATTCACAACGCCACAACAATGAAAGCTAGATATCAACTCCGCGCTGCTCGACCTGGGCCACCCGGGCGGCTTCCGTACACCAACTCTCACCAGAAGTAATCACGCGAGCACCATCGGTACTCATTGGCGCGCCGATCGCCGACATTTTGATACACTGCATGCCGAGTCTTACGGCCCGCTGTCGACAATAGGATCGTGCATGTCGGTACGCCAGAATAGAATTTCGGGCGAGGATCACCCAGGGGGCCGAGATCGCCTCAATTCCAAGGGCTCCGCAACCCGTCAGCTCATTCTGGAGACGGCCGAGCGACTGTTCGCGGAGCGCGGCATCGCGGCCGTGCCCCTACGCGACATCAGCGTTGCTGCGGGCCAGCGGAACAACACGGCCGTCCAGTACTATTTCGGCGACCGCGAGAGCCTACTGAGAGAGATCACCTCCTATCGTGCTTCGACGAGTGAGCGGGTTCGAGCCAAAGCACTCACGGAACTCCTTGCCAGCGGCGAGCCGCGGGTCCACGACGTCGTCGGAGCATTCGTCCGGTCCCTTGCCGGCCACGTAGAGGACGGAAACTACTACCTGGCGTTCCTGTCACGCTACATAGTTGAGCACGGAGGGTACATCGGCCTGGAAGGAGCGGTGTCCTCCACCACGATGGAAACGTTCACAAGCCTGCTGTACCAGCTTCTTCCCGGCCACCAGCGATCCATCCTCGATGAGCGCTGGATGGTAATGATGACCACCACGGTCCACACGTTGTCCCGGTACCAGACCGCAAGGCGTGCGGGCGCGCTGTCCACGCCGTTCCGTGAGCTTCTCGACGATCTTATCGACTTCCTGGCGGGCGGCGTCGAAGCCACGCCCTGGCAGCACACGGCGCCCACGGCTCCAGAGTGACGAGGAGACACCCGGCATCGGGTGTGGACGAGTCAGGGCGCCACGGACGCCCGGTCGCAGGTCAGTGTCGCAGGTCGGTGTTGCCATGGCCCACGTCAAGGATGGCGACGTCCGTGCCGGTCAAACCTTCGGCGCTCACGATCTTGAGTTTCGTGCTGCGCCACGACGTCGCGGCGCTTCGCGGCCAGATCTGTCGGCGCATCCTCACTCGGCCGGACGGTGCCGACCATTCCCGACATAGCTCGCTCCATGCGACCTTCCGATACCAGAATCGCCATCCTGGACAATCATCGCCCGGCTGATTCAAGGGAAACGAAATGGGCAGGTAGATCTCGAGTAGCAGGACGTTGGGGATGTACTGGGGCATTCCGTCGGGACTGACCTGTGGCGGGCGCTCATGGTGAAGATCGATACAGAGGGTCAGGACAGTCAGAAGCCGCCCGCGAGACTGGAAGCGCGCTTCGACAAGGCCGGCTGGTCCATGACCGTGCAGACCATGCCGTTCGCGCAGCGACCGGTGGTCAGCCGCCGCGCGTTCTGGCTGCTGCTGGCTGTCGCCGGCGCCTCGGTTCTGATCGTTCTGGTGGTCGATCTCATCGCTTCGAGGCCTGCGGCGATCCTGGCGGAATGCATCGCGGGGGCGGTGGCCGCCGCGGCCGCGGCGGTGTGCTGCGCGATCGGAGGCTGGCGTCGCCGGGGCGCCGAGCGCAGATGGCGATGGCTGACCGGCGCGGGCGCGATCCTTACAACGATCGGCCTGGCTGTGTCCGCGCACACGGCTCCTGCCCGCGGAACCAACGTGCCGGCACTGCATCCGCCTGACCTCGCCTATCTGATCTGCTACGCCCTAGCGTTCGCCGGGCTTCTCACGGTGCCGACAGAACCGCAGGACCGAGGGCCCGACCACCATGTTGATCACAGTGTCGACCTGGGTGATCATCATCTGGTCGGGGCCGGCCGACGGTGGCTGGCGGTGACCATCTTGGACAGCCTGCTCATGGTCAGCGCACTCGCACTGCTCACGTGGGAGCTGGTCCTGGCCCCCGCTGTGCTGCACGGTCAGTACAGCCTGGACTCTGTCCTGACCTTGTGGAGCTTCTCGCTGAGCGCCTTGGCCTTGTTGGTACTTGTGTTCCTGCTCGGTGCCTTCCGGCGTCCTCACTGCTGGCCCGCGTTCGGCCTGCTCGCGGCCGGCATGGCTCTGCTCACGCTCGTGGCCGTCGTCTACGTCGCAGCCGCCGTCCGGCATTGGGCGGTCGTGCCACCACCCATCCCAACGGGTTTTGTAGCGGCGATGCTGCTGATCGGGCTGGCCGCGGTCGCACCTCCTCGACGCGCCGGACCGACCGCCGCCGATCCGAACGAGGGCGGAGCAGACGACCGGCCAGGTCGCCTGCAGCTATTGCACATCGTGCTGCCTTATCTGCCCTTGGGTGGGCTTGGCCTGCTCACCGTGGTGCAGTTGGCGACCGCGGCGCCGATACCACGCGCAGAGATGGTCGCGCTCGTCAGCATCCTGGTACTGGCGTTGGTGCGGCAGGTGTTGACGCTGTGGGACAACGCAAGCCTGCTGGCTCGCTATCGGACCAGCCAACGTCAGCTGTTGTACCAGGCGTTCCATGACCCGCTGACCGGGCTGGCGAACCGGGCTCTGTTCAACGACCGGCTGCGGCATGCCGTCGACCGGCGCGCTCGCGACCCCGGTCCGCAGCCACTGATTCTACTGTTTTGCGATCTCGACGACTTCAAGAAGGTCAACGACGTGCTCGGGCATGCAGCCGGCGACGAGCTCCTGAGGCTGACCTCGTCCCGACTCGTGCGCGCTGTCCGCCGCGTGGACACCGTGGCTCGGCTGGGCGGCGATGAGTTCGCGATCCTGTTCGACGGCAGCGCCGAGGACCCGAAGCAGCTCGGATGCCGGATCGCCGAGGCCGTTGCAACTACCTGGCTGCTGGCCGGAGCACCGCACTCGGTACGCGGAAGTGTCGGGCTGACCGTGGTTGAGCCCGATGTGGCAGCCGATCCGGAGATGGTGCTGCACCAGGCGGATCTGGCGATGTACGAGGCGAAGCGGGCTGGTGGCACGGTCACGGTCCACGCATCAGGATCGCCTGGTTCCGGCGGATCGATCCAATCGTGAAGCGGCCCGACCGACACGGCAGGCGGCGACATTATCCGGCGTTCGGCCCGATTACGGCCTCGGCAATTCCTTGGCTCTACGGAATTCAGCCCTAATTTCGTAATACGGCCTCGCGGACCCGCCGGCCAGTTCGTCGTCTCCATGGTCACCGACGCCCTGATGTCGCCCGACATGGCACCTCGCGACTCGACTCCTGGCCGTTCGCAGGCGCCCGGCCACGGCCGCCATGGCAGCCAATGCCCGTCATCCACCCGGCAGCGTCTCCACACTCGTGTCGCGAACCGGACCGCAGGCCCGCGGGTTCGGTGAGCCACGGGCCACGACCGAAACGACCAGGCCCCTCAGAGCCGCCCTTCCCTCCGTCCGGCGGGCGTCCAGGCCGTCCGGGCGCACGGGCGCAAGCCCTGACCAGCCTCGACGGTCGCCCTCGCCGGCGGTCCCCGTCCCGATGTGGCCCAGTTGACACCCACTTCGGGCGTCCCTATAGTCCTCACACCAGACCATCCCGGATCACTTACTGTTGGAGGTACAGTATCCAGCTCCGGCGAATTTGTTCGCTCGCGGGAGCCATGTAGGACAACACGCCGACAGACCGAGGACCTGGGGTGCTTGCTTACATCTACGCCGGGGTCGCGCTGGGCTCCATCTATGCGATCTCGGTATCCGGAATCGTTGTCACATACGTATCGTCTGGCGTCCTCAACTTCGCATTCGGATCCTTAGCCTATTTTCTTGCGCGGTTCTACTACTACCTGAACACCGAACACGGGTGGAGCCAGATTCCGGCCGTCGTCGTCGCCGTCTTCCTGGCAGGGCCGGCCCTGGGGGCGTTCCTCTATCTCGCACTGTTCCGCCATCTGCGGCTGGCGAGTCAGCTAATCAAGATCGTGACCTGCATCGGCGTGTCGGTGGCCCTGCCGGCCCTCGCTCTGATGGTGTTCGGCAACGCCACGATCGACTCGGCGCCGGGTCTGGCCTCGGAGCCGGTGCGCGTGTACAGAGTCTTCGGCGCCCCGCTCAACCTCAATGAGGTCATCGCGCTCGTCAGCGTCCTGGTCGTCGTCGTTCTCGGCACGCTGGTACTTCAGTTCACCGATGTCGGCCTGAGGGTGCGGGCCATGGTCGACAGCGAGGCGCTCACCTCGCTGTCGGGGGTGAGCCCGACGCGAATCTCGCTGTGCGTCTGGATGGTGACGACCACGCTGGCTGGCTTCGCCGGTGTCCTCGTCGCTCCGTCGAAGGGCCTCACGCCGGACGGCATGACCCAGTTGATGGCCGCGGCCTTCGCCGCGGTCGTCGCGGCCAGGCTTCGCAACCTGCCGGTGGCCGTCGGGGTCGCCATGGCGATGGGCATCGTCACCGACGTGATCCAGAAGTACCTGCCGGCCAACAGCTCGCTGACGCACGCGATCCTCGTCAGCATCCCGACGTTCGTCATGGCCGCCTTCCTGCTGGCCTACATCCTGGCAAGCGGAAAGATCCACGATGGGTCCGCCACCGGAGGCGCGCTGGACCAGGCGATCCGGCCGACGGGAGGTGACTCCGCCAGCGCCTCGGCCGCAGCGGCGGTGGTCAAGAGCCGCACCGGGTGGTCGCTCTACATGCTCGGGCCGGTGATCATCATCGGGATCGTCGCGCTGCTCCCGCTCGTCCTCGAGGGCTACTGGCTGACCCTGCTCGCGGGCGGTCTCGCGTTCGGCGTGGTGTTCCTGTCGTTCACCGTCGTGGTCGGTGAGGGCGGCATGATCTGGCTCTGTCAGGCCGCCTTCGCCGGCTGCGGGGCCGTGGTCACGGCGCAGTTCGCCACCAACCATGGCATGCACCCGTTGCTCGCGGCCCTGCTCGGCGCCGTGATCGCGACACCGATCGGCGTCGTGGTGGGCTTGCTGACGATCCGCCTGGGCAACCTCTACGTCGCCCTGGTCTCCCTGACCGTGGGCATGCTGGCGGACAACCTGATCTTCACCCGCCAGACCTTCTACCAGGACGGCGTCGGTGTGCCCGTGAGCCGGCCGGGCTTCGCGGTCGACGACCGGGCCTTCGCGTATCTGACGCTCGCCGTCTTCGTCATCATCGCCATCTTCGTGGTCAATTTGCGGCGCTCGACCACCGGTCAGGCACTTGCCGCCGTCCGGTACAGCGAGCCCGGGGCGCGGACCGTCGGGTTGAGCCTGCTCGGCATGAAGCTGCTGGTCTCGGCGATCAGCACCTTCATCGCGGCTGTGGGGGGCAGCCTCGTGGCGCTGAACTACCAGTCCGCGCTGCCCACCACCTATGCCACCTTTGGTGGGCTCGTCTGGCTTGCCGTCCTTGTGACCGTCGGACTGCGGTCGATCACGGCGGCGCTGCTGGCCGGTCTGATGTTCACCCTGACGCCCGGCATCTTCCAGACGTACCTGCCGACAAGCTGGGGCAATGTGCCGACCCTGCTTTTTGGCCTCGGTGCGGTCGGTCTGGCGATCGACCCCGACGGCGTGGTGGCGCAGTATGCCCGCCATATCCAAGCGCTCATCGGCAAGGTGGCCAGTCGACGAGGATCCACCGAGCCCGATCCGCCCGGCGGCGGCGACGGACCGACGACGGATACCTCCGGTGTCGCCCAACACGCACTGGGGGCAACCCGATGACAGCCACCACGCGCAGCCCGGCCCCCGTACTGGAATGCCGCGACGTGACGGTCAGGTTCGGCGCCGTGGTCGCGGTGAACTCCGTCTCGGTAGACGTCCCCCCGTCCACGATCATCGGACTGGTCGGGCCGAACGGGGCCGGCAAGAGCACGCTGTTCTCTGTGCTCTCCGGCCTGCACCGCCCGAACGCCGGCCGCGTGCGTTTCGAAGGCAGGGACATCACGGGCCTGCCGGCGGCCCGTCGGGCCCGGCTCGGCCTGGCCCGAACTTTCCAACGCCCCGAGGTGTTCGCCGGCCTGACCGTGCGCGAGCACATCCAGCTCGCCTACCGGGTCGCCACCCGGCGCCGGCGGATCTGGACCGACATGGTCACCGCCCGTGGGTTCCGCCCCGCCGACAGAGCCGAGACCGAGCAGGTCGCGCTCCTGCTCGACGCCTTGAACCTGGGCGATCTCGCCGATCGCCCGGTGGCCGGGCTGTCGCTGGGAATGCTGCGCCTCGTCGAGATCGCGCGCGCCCTCGCCACGAACCCGAAGGTCCTCTTGCTCGACGAGCCGTCGTCCGGACTCGACGACCAGGAGACCGAGCAGGTCGTCCAGGTCTTCCGCATGGCGGTCGAACGCCAAGGGGTGTCGCTGTTGCTGGTGGAGCACGACGTGGCCATGGTGATGGGCCTGTGCAGCCGCATCCACGTGCTCGACTTCGGAACCAAGATCGGGGAGGGCACCCCCGCGGAGATACGCAGCAACAAGGCGGTTCGTGCGGCCTACCTCGGCGACGAAGGAGCGATCGGCCGCGGGCCAGCCGAGATCACGGTCCAGCCCCAAGCGCCGGAGGTGGTGTCATGACCACGTCCTCAGCCTTGCTATCGGTCAAGGACCTACGGGTCACATACGGTCCCGCCCTGGCCTTGCAGAACGTCAGCATCGACGTTCCGAACGGCTCGGCCCTGGCTGTGCTCGGCCCAAACGGCGCAGGCAAGAGCACGCTGGCCCGGGCGGTCAGTGGCCTGGTTCCGGCAGCCGCGGGGACTGTCGCGTTCGACGGTGTCGACATCGTCAAACGGCCGCCGCACCGCATCCGCCAGGGCGGTCTGGTGTACCTGCCCGAGGGTCGCGGCATCTTCCCGACGCTGTCCGTCCTCGAGAACCTGCGCCTCGCCTCCGGGTTGCTCCCCCGCTCGGCGCGCCGCGAGGCGATTGCTCGGGGGATGGAGATCTTCCCGCCTCTGGCGGCCCGGCGCGGCATGAAGGCCGGAATGCTCTCCGGCGGCGAGCAGCAGATGCTGTCGCTGTGCCGAGCTCTGATCGTCGAACCAAAGGTGATCATCGCCGACGAGCTGTCCCTCGGATTGGCACCTCGAGCCGTGGAACTGGTCTTCGAATCACTCGACCGGCTCAAGCAGCAGGACGTCACGATCGTCATCATCGAGCAGTTCGTGCACCGCGCATTGAAGTTCGCCGACCGTGCCGTACTGCTGTCCCGCGGGCAGGTCGCCTGGCAGGGTGCGAGCGTCGAGGCCAAGAACGAGGTACTCGCGCGCTACCTCGGTGATGCCGCCACGGCCGACGTCGCGTAACCATCCACGCGGCGTAGGTGCGATCGGAGCGCAACGGTCCCGCCATTGCGTCAGGCCGCGGGCGTGACCCGTTCGTCACAATCGTCTGGGTCGACAGTGAACCTTATTGTAGGCCTATACTGTTGGTGTTACGAGACGGCTCACGCCCGCGTCCACCCGAGAGGAAGAGTACCGGTGCCCAAGACTGCCCCGCGCCGACGCCGTCAGCGCGGGTCGATCCAGCCTGACGACATCGTTGCCGGTGCGTTCGAGATCGCGCGCGAGACCTCACTCGATCAGCTCAGCATGCCGGCCCTCGCGGAGCACCTCGACGTCGGAGTGACCAGTCTCTACTGGCATTTCCGTAAGAAAGAGGAGCTGCTCAACCGGATGACTGACGTCGCTGCGGAGACCTACCTCGCGCAGCTCCCACCAATCAGCGGCAACCAGCCGTGGCAGGACATGCTGCTCGAACACTTCCGGAACGAACGCAAGATCTACGCGAACGACCACCTGCTCGCGGACCTGTTGCTGGTTCGGACCTCCACCTGGACCCGCGATACAGCGCGACGCCTGTTCCAGGTGATCGAGGCCATCGTTTCCCGGCTCGTCGAGGCCGGCTTCACCACCGAGGACGCGCTCCTTATACACAACGCGGCGTCGGTCTACACGCGGGGCATCACCCTGCACGACCGGATTCTTCGGCTCAGCAACTCACCGACGCTGGACATCGGCCAGCGGCGCATCATGAGTGACTGGTCCTCGATGCCACTGCTCGACAGCCAGCTCGACCGGCACCCTCTGGCCGGTACGACCAACGAGGATTTCGAGTTCGGCATGGCCAGACTCGTCTGCGGTTTCGAGGCTCTCCTCGCGGAAAAGACCGGTGGGACCGCCGCATCCTGACGCGGAACATGTCGACGTCGGTCGGTTCCCATCGAGCCGCGCGCGGTACCACTGTGTCGTGTCAAGCGGGCACCCTCGGTGGCCAGGTGAGATCCGTCTTGGCAGGTCCCGCCGTCGAATGCCGGACCACCTCGGCCGGATCACCGCGACCGCACCGGTGATCGTCGGCAGGTTGGCCCGGTGAACCGGGCCAACCTGCCGAAGCCAGTCAGGCAGTATCCGCGCGATGGGCACCAAAACGTCTCGCGCAACCGGACGAACCCGGCCTAGAGGTTGAAGCGCTGCGCCCCGTCGATGCGGATCGTCGTGGCGTTGAGGTAGTCGTTCCTGGCTACCTCCAGCGCCAAGCTCGCATACTCGTCGGCCCCACTGGATTGACAGCGAGCCACCCCACGGCCAGGATGTCAACAGTAAGCCATACGGTAACGACGATCGTATAGTTCTCGGCAACGTCTCGCCATGGAGCCGACGGTCGTCGGAGCCGGACCGCACGTGCCTGACGTGGCCTCCTCGGCCGAGGCGCACGCATGACTCGCGCAGTGCCCGGTGGAACAACGCTAGGAGCGCGCAATGGATGCAGATGATCTCATTCTCGTGAGTGTCGACGATCACGTCGTCGAGCCGGCGCACCTCTTCAAAGGGCGGTTACCGGCCAAGTACGCGGACAAGGCGCCGCTGTTCGTGCGTCGAGATGACGGCACGATGGCGTGGCGCTACGAGGGCCAGGAGATCCCGAACGTCGCACTCAACGCGGTCGCTGGCCGTCCCATGGACGAATACGGATGGGAACCCACGTCGATCGAGGAAATCCGGCCCGGCTGTTACGACATCCACGCGCGCGTGATGGACATGAACGCGAACGGGGTGCTCAGCTCGATGTGCTTTCCCTCGTTCCCGCGATTCTGCGGTCAGCTCTTTGCCGAGGCCGGCTCGGACCGCGAGCAGGCCGCGGCCATGGTACGCGCCTACAACGACTGGCACATCGACGAGTGGGCTGGAACCTACCCCGGCCGCATCGTTCCCCTGGCACTGCCCATGATGTGGGATGCGGTGGCGTCGGCCGAGGAAGTCCGCCGGGTCGCCCGCAAGGGCTGCCACGCGGTCACGTTCTCGTCGAACCCCTACGCCCTCGGCCTGCCGAGCATCTACACCGATTACTGGGACCCGTTCTTCGCCGCCTGCGCCGACGAGGGCACCGTGGTGTGCATGCACCTGGGTTCGTCCTCAACGGTGCCCACGACGTCGCCCGAAGCGCCGATCGAGTGCATCTACTCGCTGTCGCCGGTGAACCTGATCGAAGCCGCGGCCGACCTCATCTGGAGCCCGCTGTTCCGGCGGTTCCCCACGCTCAAGGTTGCGCTCTCCGAGGGCGGGATCGGCTGGATCCCGTACTTCACCGAGCGGGTCGACTACATCTATCGACACACCAAGCACTGGTCGGGGATGGACCTGGGTGGCAAATTGCCATCGGAAGTGTTCAACGAGCACGTCATCCTCTGCTTCATCGACGACTACGTCGGCGTCGAGAACCGCCACCACATGAACCTCGACAACATCACGTGGGAGTGTGACTACCCGCATTCGGACACGACCTGGCCGCACTCACCCGAACGCGTCGCGGACCAGCTGACCGGCCTGTCCGACGAGGAGATCAACAAGATCACCCACCTGAACGCCCTGCGGCATTTCAGCTTCGACCCGTTCGCTCACATCCCGCGCGACCGCGCGACCGTAGGCGCACTGCGAACGGAGGCCGAACGCTGGGACGTCAGCATTCGGTCGACCAAGCACCTGCGGGCCGCCGCGGGGAGCGGGTCGTAGTGCGAGACGTCCTGCGCGGCGTCAAGGTCGTCGAGGTTGCGCAATGGTGGCTCGCGCCGTCCGCGGCGACGTTGCTCGGTGAATGGGGCGCCGACGTCGTCAAGATCGAGCATCCGCTCCACGGTGATCCCCTGCGCGGGCTGACGACCTCGGGTGTTTTGCCCGGCGAGTTCGGGATCAACTTCATGTTCGAGCAGGCGAACCATGGCAAACGCAGTCTGGGTGTCGACCTGGCCAGGCCGGAGGGACGGGAGGTCCTGGATCGCCTGATCCGCGAGGCGGACGTCTTCGTCACGAGTTTCCTGCCACAGGTGCGGGCGCGCCTGCGGCTGGACGTCGACGATGTCCGCGCGATCAACCCGAACATCATCTATGCCCGGTCGCACGGCGCCGGCGACCGAGGCCCAGAACGCGATCGAGGCGGCTACGACTCCGCGCTGTTCTGGGCACGAGGAGCCGTCGCGCACCACCTCACCCCGCCGGAGGCAACGTCGCCGGTCGGCCCGCGCCCGTCGATCGGTGACGGCATCAGCGGGCTGTCACTGGCAGGCGCCATCGCCGCGGCCCTGTTCGGCCGGGAGCGGCACGGCGAACCTTCGGTCATCGACGTCTCTCTCCTCGGGACGGCGGCGTGGGTCATGGGACCGGACGTCTGCGCCGCGGCGCTGACTCCCGACGGTCTGCCACAACTACGCCGAGAAACACAGGTCAACCCGCTCACCAGCTGCTTCCGGACAGCCGACGGACGATGGATATGGTTCGCGATGCTTCAAGCGGACCGCCACTGGCCCGAGTTCTGCGCGCACATCGACCGCCCCGACCTCGTCGACGACAGCCGTTTCGCGACGGCCGTCGACCGCGCGGCCAATCTGAAGGCGTGCATGGCGGAGCTGGACGCCGTCTTCGCGGCCCGGCCCCTCACCGAATGGCGCAGGAAGCTCGACGGTCTGGACGGTGTGTGGGCGGTCGTACAGTCCGCCCGAGAACTCCTCAATGACCCCCAAGTCGTCGCCAACGGCTATATCCCGGAAATCGACCACGGCGGGAGCACCCACCGGCTCGTCATCGGTCCCGCCCAGTTCGACGGGCAGCCGCCGGCGGTCTCGCCAGCGCCGTCGGCCGGTGAGCACACGGACGAGGTCCTCCAGGAGCTCGGAGCCGACTGGGACCAGATCATCGACCTAAAGATCAGCGGCGTCGTCAGCTGAGCTGCCGCGAGTAGACGGGTTGAAGACATATGGCATGGGACTTCGAAACCGACCCGGAATACCAGAAGAAACTGGACTGGGCCGACGAGTTCGTCCGGGAGGAGGTGGAACCGCTCGACCACGTCTTTCCGCACCAGCAGTTCGACCCGGCGACGGACGAGATGCGCCGCGTCATCGACCCGCTGAAGGAGGAGGTCCGGCGCCAGGGGTTGTGGGCCACGCACCTCTCCCCCGAGCTCGGCGGTCAAGGGTTCGGCCAGTTGAAGCTGGCGCTGCTCAACGAGATCCTGGGCCGCACGCTCTGGGCCTCGGTCGTCTTCGGCACCCAGGCGCCCGACACCGGCAACGCCGAGATCATCGCCCACTACGGCACCCAGGAGCAGAAGGACAAATACCTGCAACCGCTCCTGAACGGCGAGTGCTTCTCCAGCTACTCGATGACCGAGCCGCACGGCGGCGCGGACCCGACCCAGTTCACCTGCCGCGCCGTCCAGGACGGCGACGAGTGGATCATCAACGGCTGGAAGTACTTCTCGTCCAACGCCAAGACGGCGTCGTTCCTGATCGTCATGGTGGTGACGAACCCGGACGTCAGCCCCTACCGGGGAATGTCGATGTTCCTGGTTCCCACGGACATCCCCGGCGTCAACATCGTCCGCAACGTCGGCCTCTACGGCGAGCCCATGAACGAGGGCTACCACGCACTGATCCACTACGAGGACGCGCGCGTTCCGGCAGACGCCCTCCTCGGCGAGGAGGGCGAGGCCTTCGCGGTCGCGCAGACCCGGCTCGGCGGCGGCCGGATCCACCACGCGATGCGCACCATCGGTCTGGCCAAGAAGGCCTTCGACATGATGTGCGAGCGGGCACTCAGCCGCAGGACCCAGGGCAGCCCGCTGGCGGACAAGCAGTTCGTGCAGGGCTTCATCGCCGACTCGTACGCCCAGCTCACCCAGTTTCGACTGTTCGTTCTGTACACGGCCTGGGAGATCGACCGGTACAACGACTACAACCGGGTGCGTAAGGACATCGCAACGGCGAAGGTCGTCATGCCCGCGGTGCTGCACGACATCGCATGGCGGGCGATGCAGGTCCACGGCGCGCTCGGCACGACCAACGAGATGCCGCTGTTCCACTACATCCACGCCGCCGCCATGATGGGGCTGGCTGACGGCCCGACCGAGGTCCACAAGGTGACCGTCGCGCGCCAGGTCCTGCGCGACTACAGCCCCGCCAGCGGCATGTGGCCCAGCGAGTGGATCCCCGGAAAGATCGACGCGGCCCAGCGGAAGTTCGCCGATCTACTCGAGCTCGAGGTGGGGAACCTGTGACCACCACCGACGAGACCACGCTGACGCAGGACACCGCCAAGGCACTCGCCTCGTGGATGGACTCCCAGGGCCTCGGGACCGGGGCTCCCCTGGAGTTCCGCTACATCTCCGGCGGCAGCCAGAACGAGATCTACGAGATCCGGCGGGGTGACCAGCACTGCGCGATGCGCATCCCGCCGCCGACCGCCTCGGCCGACCGCGACAACGGAATCCTGCGCGAATGGCGCATCATCGCGGCTCTCGATGGCAGCGACGTCGCGCACACCAGGGCCGTCGGCGTGTGCACCGACCCGACAGTCCTCGGTCGGACGTTCTATCTGATGGAGTTCGTCGACGGCTGGTCGCCCATGCAGCTCGACGGGGCCTGGCCGGCACCGTTCGCCGACGACCTCGAGGCACGCAAGGACCTTGCGTACGAGCTGGTCGAGGGCGCCGCCCGCATGTCGATGTTCGACTGGAAGGCGCGCGGGCTGGACGATCTGGGCCGCCCCGACGGCTTCCACGAGCGTCAGGTCGACCGGTGGACGGCGTTCCTGAACCGGATCAAGGTTCGCGACATCCCCGGGTTCGGGGAGGCGTCGGCGTGGCTGCGCACGCGCAAGCCGTTGGACTACATCCCGGGCCTCATGCATGGCGACTACCAGTTCGCCAACGTGATGTTCCGGCACGGCGCACCCGCGCGTCTCGCCGCCATCGTCGACTGGGAAATGGGCACGATCGGTGACCCCAAGCTCGACCTGGCCTGGGTGGTCCACTCCTGGCCGGAGGACACCAGCAGCGGTGCCGGGAGCGTAGGCGGCTACGTCGACACCACGGGCATGCCGTCACGCACCCAGCTGCTGGAGCGCTACGTGGAGGTGTCAGGCCGGCAGGTCGACGACATCGACTACTACCGCGTCCTCGCCCAGTGGAAGCTCGCGATCATTTTGGAGCAGGGCTATCAGCGTGCCGGGGACGACCCGAAGCTGCTCGCCTTCGGACCGGTCATTCTCGATTCCATGCGGGGCGCCGCCGAGCTTGCCGCCACAAGCGACTACGGATCCTAGTTCTCGATCTCGGTATGCCGATCTGCCCGGCTGATTCCAGCCCGGGGAATCTCGTGTCCCGCGCGGCACCGTCCTTCTTTCCGCGCCCCTGACCTCAGGACCCGCCGCGACGGGCTCGCGATACGTGCAACACGGCCGCCGACCGGCCACGCGCAAACCGATAGACCACAGACGGCAGAGGTGTAAGCGATGTCCAGCCCGAAACGACCGAGTCCGCCCGACATGGGTGTGGGTCTGCACTATGGCGGCACGGACCTCTCGATGCCCGTGCTCGACCTCGCTATGGCGGCCGAGCAGCGCGGGCTGGACTCGCTTTTCCTGCCCGAGCACACGCACATCCCGACTGCGAGAACGACTCCGTATCCCGGCGGCGGCCCGATGCCGGATCGCTACATGCGGCTGTGGGACCCGTACATGGCGCTGGCCTTTGTCGCCGCGCGTACCGGGCTCGTCGTCGGCACCTGCGTCGGCCTTCCGGGCGATCACGACCCGATCGCGCTGGCAAAAGCGATTGCGACCCTGGACGTCATTTCCGGGGGGCGCTTCGTCATGGGAGTCGGTTTCGGCTGGAATGTCGAGGAGTTCGAGGACCACGGCTTCCCCCGCAAGGTTCGCCACGACGTCGTCATTGAAAAGATCCGCGTCATGAAGTCGCTGTGGACCAACGACATCGCGTCGTTCGAGGGCGAGCACGTCCGCCTGCCGCCTAGCTGGTCCTGGCCAAAGCCGGCGCAGAAGCCCCATCCACCGGTGCTTCTGGGCGGCAGGGCGGTGGACGTGACCTTCAGGCGGATCGCCGACTGGGCCGACGGGTGGATACCGATGTCCATGGGTTCGCTGCCGACGCTCGAAGATGACCTGGCCCGGCTGCGGACCATGTGGACGGAAAAGGGGCGCGACGCCGATCCCCAGATCGTCGCGATGCAGGCCCCAGTTCCGCCTGACGAGCTGCGCGACCTGTTCGCCGGATATCGAGAGCTCGGCGTGCACCGCGTCCTCGTCGACGTGCCGACCGCGCCCAGCTCGGAGATACTTCCGCTCCTCGACGAGATAGCGCTGGCGATGGAATGACTCCGCCGGCTCGTCTCCGAGCATGTCCCGGCCCGTAGACGGCCGCCGAACCAGACACGTGACCCGGTCGCGGATCCCGCGGTTTCCTTTTCCCTGATCGAAAGAGTGGCGACCCGTGACGCACTTGACTTCCTCGACTGCGGACGACCGCCGCCCGGTCCCGCAACCCGATGAGATAACCCGTTTCTACTGGGACGGGGCGGCGGCGGGAAGGCTCCTCATGCAGAAATGCCTCTCCTGCGGGAAGTTGCAGTTCCCGCCGGATGTGTGCTGTCTGAGCTGCCAGTCCGAGCACTTCGGCCACGCAGAAGTGAGCGGTCGCGGCTCGATCTACTCCTATGCGGTGGTCGAGCGCCCCCTGCACGCGGGGTTCGTCGACGCGCTCCCCTACGTCATCGCGCTCGTCGAGCTGGACGAACAGTCCGGTCTGCGTCTGGTCGCCAACCTCCTCGACGCGACACCAGGAACCCGGCTCTCGTGCGGGCAGCCGGTCGAGGTCGTCTACGAGAAGCGTGAGGGGATCACGCTGCCGCAGTTCCGGCTTGTGGAGGTTTCGCGATGACCTCGCTCGCACGCGACGTCGCCGTCGTCGGTGTCGGCTACTCCCAGCTGTCGAGGGCCGGTGAGCCCGAGCCCCTGGTACTGCTGCTCGAAGCCGTGAAGGGCGCCCTCACCGACGCGGGGCTGTCCGGCACGGATGTGGACGGGATCTTCGAGTACAAGTTCGGGCCCGAGTCCCCGGGGGCTCAGGATGTCGCCCGCGTGCTGGGCGTTCCCGATCTCGCGGCCTTCGCCGACATCCTCCCGACGAACCCGTCCGGGCTGGGCGGCGTGCTGGCCGGTGTCATGGCCGTTGCCTCCGGGGCATGCGAGACGGCGCTGGTCTTCCGGTGCCTGACCCGGGCCGCTGGGCACACGGGCGGCGTGGTCGACGGCCCGAGTACCGTCGCGGGCCGCAACCAGTTCCTCACCCCCTATGGGTACCTCGGCGGGATCCTGGTCGAGATGGCGCTCAAGAAGCGTCGCTGGATGGCCGAATACTCGCGGGCCGAGGAGGACTTCGGCCACATCGCGGTCAACGCCCGACGGTGGTCGGCGCTCAATCCGCGGGCGGTCCTGCGGGAGCCGGTCACGATGGACGACTACCTGTCGTCTCGCGTCGTCGTCGAGCCGCTCCGCCTCCTGGACTGCGACTACCCGATCAACGGCGCGGTCGCCACGGTGATCACAACCGCCGAGCGCGCCGCGGACCTCCGTCAGCCCCCGGTGCTGGTCGACGCCATGTCCTATGGAAGCGGGCGCGGGGCGGACTGGACGTTCAACAACGACTACCTCTATGGCGGCACCTTCGACTGCGCCGACCGGCTGTGGCGCCGCTCGTCCGTCACGCTGGAGAACGTCGACGTCGCCCAGGTGTACGACGGCTTCACCTCGGTGACCATGTCCTGGATCGAGGCGCTCGGGGCCTGCGGGCGCGGCGAGTTCGGCGACTGGATCGGTGACGGCTCGCGCATCGGGCCCGGCGGCGACTTCCCCATGAACACCGCCGGCGGCCAGCTCGCCGAAGGGCGCCTACACGGCGTCAGCTTCCTCAACGAGGCCGCGCTGCAACTGCGCGGGCAGTGCGGCGACCGCCAGGTGCCCGGCGCCCGGGTCGCCGTCGTGGCCAGCGGCCTGTACCCGCAGTGCGGCGCCGGGGGGGCCCCCACCCCGGGGGGGGCCCCGCCCCCCCCGCGGGGGGGGGGTGGGGCCCACCCCCCGGGTGCCGCCCCACGGCCACGCGAGCGGAATCCGTTGCCCCGAGCTTCCCTGCCCCGAACTCCCTGACCGACTCCCAGCAATGTTCGGCTGAGAGGGATGAAATGCGAGAGGCGTCTATCGAGCTACTCCTGTCTCACCACACCGGAAAATACAACACCGAATCACCGTACTTACCAAGAAACTGAGGGCTGCATACATGAGATCTCGAATTCTTGCCGGCTTAGCGGCGATAGCCGTCTCCGCGACACTCGCGGCCTGTGGATCCTCCGACTCAGGTTCGTCCGGGAACGGCGGCGGCTCGGCCACCGCCGGCGCCGGCAACAGCGACCCCATCAAGATCGGTGTCGTCGCCGACGTCACCGGACCCGCCTCGTCGAGCTTCAAGACGACCGAGAAGGGCGTCGAGGCGTACTTCAAGCGCATCAACGCCGCCGGTGGGGTGAACGGCCACCAGATCGACTACATCATGGGCGACACCACGTCGACGCCGGCCGGCGCGCTCACAGCGACGCAGAAGCTGTGGCAGAACGACCATGTGATCGCGATCATGCAGGCGTCGTCCGTGTTCGACGGCGTCGTCCCTTACACCGCGCAGCAGCACATCCCGGTCATCGCCGGAACCACGGCCGGCAGCGTGTGGAGCAATTCAAAGTACTCGAACACGTTCGTCGCGGCCGGCGTGCTGAACTCCAGCAACTACCCGAAGGCGCAAGGCCAGTACATGAAGGCACAGGGCGTCAAGAACTGCGCTGTCCTCGGGGTGAGCGACGCCAGCTCGAAGACCGCCGCCGAGTCCTGGGCAGCCTCATGTAAGGCGGCCGGCCTCCAGGTCACCTATATCAATACACAGCTCACGTATGCCACGACCGACCTCGGTCCGGTCGCCATCGCAATCAAGAACGCCCAGGCCGACGGGGTCCTCTCCGCGCTGGCGACCTCGCAGTCCTTCAAGCTGGTCGCGAACCTGCGCGAACAGGGCGTCAGTCCGAAGTCGATCCTCCTCACCACGGGCTACGGCAGTGACCTGCTGCAGTCCAGTGCATCCATCCAGGCCGCTCAGGGCGTCGACTTCTACACGGCAGGCGAACCGGCCGAAGCCAACACGGCGGCGACGAAGCAGCGGGCGGACGACCTGGCGGCCGTCGGGGTCACCGGGCCGCCCAGCTACGGCCAGCAGAACGGCTACCTCATGGCCTCGGCCGCGACGGCAGGACTGAAGGCCGCGGGTGCCAACCCCACCTCGGGCTCGCTCATGAACGCACTGGCCGGGATCAAGGACTTCGACGCGGACGGGCTGCTCGCCCCGCTGAAGGTCAACTTCCGCAACTATGCGCCGTCACAGACATGCATCTGGGCGGCCCGGCTAAGCGGCCAGGAGTTCCACGTCATCGAGGGAACCCCCGTGTGCGCACCGACCGCGAAGCTCGACAGCTGACGCTGTGACCGTTGGCGCCCGCGCGGTTGTCCGCGCGGGCGCCACCTCGGTTCCGGCTCCGGCCCGGGCCGCCCGGCGCCGGACACCGCC
>NZ_JASNFO010000017.1:0-146197 GCF_032027725.1 Pseudofrankia coriaricola
CCGCTCCCCTTGCGGTGGCCCGGGGGGCCCCCCGGGGTTTGGCCGGGGGGGCCCCCAACTCGGTTCCGGCTCCGGCCCGGGCCGCCCGGCGCCGGACACCGCCGCACCGGCACCGGCACCGGCATCGGCATCGGCATCGGCATCGAGCAGTTGAACGTCTGGTCGGCGGCGGCTACGACCGTCGCCGACCAGACAGATGATCATCAAAAGGTGATCCCGGGGCAGTCGCGCATCCCCGAGGTCGACCAGGGAGGTGTTGGGATGGACGTGGCAGGCAAGGTCGCGGTCGTGACCGGTTCGGGCAACGGCATCGGGGAGGCGATCGCGAAACGGCTGGCCGCCGAGGGGGCCTCGGTCGTCGTCACCGACATCGAACGCGACAACGTCACGCGGGTGGCCAACGAGATCGGAACGGTCGGTCTCGAGGCGGACGTCACGAAGGAGGACGAGGTCAAGGCGGTAGCTCGACTCGCACGCGAGACATACGGGCGCATCGACATCTGGCACTCCAATGCTGGCCTCGCCGGGCCACGGCAGCCCGACAGCCTGCAGGACGAGGATCTGTGGAACGGGATGTGGCGGCTCCACGTGCTAGCGCACCTGTACGCCGCGCGCGAGGTGCTGCCCGAGATGGTCGCCCGCGGCGACGGTTACCTGCTGCAGACGGCGTCGTCCGTCGCCCTGGCCACCCAGCCCGAGAAGGTCGGCTACGCGGTCACCAAGCACGCCGCGCTCGCGTTCTCGGAGTGGCTGGCCGTCCGGTACCGCCCGCGGGGTGTGAAGGTCTCGTGCTTCTGCCCCGGGCCCATGCTCACGCGGATGCTGCTCAGCAACGGCTTCGCCGCGGACGATCCGGCGATCAGCGGTGCGCTCACACCCGAGCAGGTCGCCGACCTCGTGGTGCGGGCTCTGGCCGACGAGCGGTTCCTCATCCTGACGCAGCCCGACGACGTTCGTGCGCTCGTCGGCAAGGGCACCGACTATGACGCCTGGGTGGACGACTACTCGCGGCTCCTCTCGACATCGAGTGTGGGGGCCGCTGGCGCGGCTGACGCCCAGGAATCTCGACCGTCATCGACAGCCTGACAATCGCCGCTGTCAACCTGCCGGTATCCAGTACAGGCAAGAATGAAGGGTACGGAATGATGATCGATCGACCGCGGTGCCTGGGTTGCGCGAACCGTGAGGCGCTGACGCACCTCGCCGGCGGTACAGCCCGCGCACTGAACCGCGATGCCGACCCCTGCCTGGCGCCCGCCCGCCTGGTGAACCGATGAGCCTGAACCTGGATCTTACCGGGAAGGTGGCCATCGTTACCGGCGGTAGCCGAGGCATCGGGCGCGCGATCGTCCTCGGACTGGCGAGGGCGGGCGCCGATGTCGTGGTCACCAGCCGCAAGCTCGACAACTGCAAGGCCGTGGCTGACGAGGTGGCCACGGAGACGGGGCGGCGAGCCCTCCCGGTGCAGGTCAACGTGAGCGACTGGGATGACTGTGGGCGCCTGTACGACACGGTCTACGCGAACTTCGACCAGTGCCATGTGCTCATCAACAACGCCGGCTTGGCGCTGTTGTACGGCGACGACCCCGCTCAGGTGACTGAGTCCATGTACGACAAGACGCACAACGTCAATTCTCGTGGGCCGTTCCGCCTCTCCGCGCTGTTCGGATCGCGGATGAGCCAGAATACCGGGGGCTCCATCATCAACATCTCCACGGCCGGATCGTGGCGTCCTGACGGCAACGACCTTCCCTATGCGATGGCCAAGGCCGGCCTCAATGCCATGGCGCTGGGGCTGGCCGGCGTCTGGGCGCCGAAGGTTCGTGTCAACACGGTCCTGCCCGGCGCGGTCGACACCGACATGAGCTCGGTATGGAGCCCGGAGCTAAGGGCGCGCGCGGCCGAGATGAATCCGATGAAGCGGATCGGAAACCCCGAGGACTACATCGGCGTCTGCGTCTTCCTCGCGTCCGACGCGTCCAGCTACATCAACGGCGCGCAGATTCTGGCCGACGGCGGCCTGTTCCGGACCCTCTGATGCTGGCCGCCTACAGCTCCGACTACGGCTCGATCGAGGACCTGCGAGTCGAGGAACTGCCAGACCCGGTCGCCGGCGACGGCGAGGTGGTCGTCGACATCACCGCGGCGGCCGTGAACTTTCCCGACATCCTCATCCTGAACGGCAGCTATCAGGTGCCCTATCCGCCGCCGATCATCCCCGGCTCGGAGTTCGCCGGCACGGTGCGGTCCACTGGCCCAGGAGTCGAAGACTTCCAGGTGGGCGATCGGGTGGCCGGCTCCACTCCGGTCGGCGCCTTCGCGCAGCAGATCGCGGTGCCGGCGGGAAGCCTGTGGCGCGTCCCGGCGGAGGTCGACCTCGCCGACGCCGCGGCCTTCCGGGTAACGTATCTGACCGCCTATCACTCGCTACGCAGCGTGGCCGCGGTGCAACCGGGTGAATGGGTCGTCGTGCTAGGCGCTGCGGGTGGAGTGGGCCTGTCCTGTATCGATGTCGCCAAACTGCTCGGCGCACGGGTTCTGGCCGCGGCATCCGGCCCCGACAAGCTCGCGGTCTGTCAGGGGCGAGGCGCCGACGCCGTCGTCGACTACCACGCCGAAAAGCTGCGCGACCGGGTCAAGGAACTCACCGATGGCGGGGCGAGCGTGGTCATCGATCCGGTCGGCGGCGACCACGCCGAAGCAGCGTTGCGTGCCATGCGGTATGGCGGCCGGTTTGTATGCGTCGGGTTCGCCTCGGGGCAGATCCCGAAGATCCCCCTCAACCTGGTCCTGTTGAAGGGCGTGGCGATCCTCGGCATGGAGATGCGCTCGTTCATAGTCCAGCGGCCGGCCGACTTCGCCCGGGACGAGTCCGAAGCGCTGGAGGCCCTCCGTTCCGGCAGGCTCCGGCCGCTCATCGGGGCGCGCTTCACTCTCGAGGACGTGGCCGAGGCGATGCGGACAGTCGGCGAGCGTCGAGCGGTCGGGAAGGTGGTCATATTCCCGCACGGCGGGTAGTCGCCGTGCACGCGGCGGTCCGCCCCTCCGGGGGCGGGCCCCCGGACAACCCCAGCAACCGCACCGGTTTCCCGTCACGTCACGACCTATCGCCAGGGACAGAGTGACTACGCCGCGTCGAACGTGCAGCGAAGATCTGATCATCGGGCTCGGCGACGGACTCCGAGGTGGCGAGTGTCGGGTGACGGCCGGACAGCGGCGCGGCGGAGGCACTGCCGTCGGCAGCTCGGGCGATACGTGCCGGGACCGTGCTCGGCGCGGCCCAAGCCATCGTTCGAGCGCGTCGTTCAGGTGCCCGATCCCGCACGGCGCCTGGCCAGGCATCGTCCTGGCCCGCATCCACCGCAGGTCGTACCCGGGCCCGACAAGTCAACCTTCGGCCTCATGCGCCTGCGTGCGGTCCTCGGGATTAATGACTCCGTCAGCGGAACGCGTCTAGCGCAGGAAGTGCGAATGATCGAGGCCAATGGGCTGAGCAAACACTACGGCGAGAAGATCGCCGTCGACGATCTTTCGTTCGTCGTCCGGCCCGGACGGGTGACGGGGTTCCTCGGCCCCAACGGCGCGGGAAAGTCGACGACGATGCGTCTCATTCTCGGCCTCGACAGGCCGACGGCCGGCACAGTGACGGTCAACGGCCGCCCATACGCCGAGCACGCCATGCCGCTGAAGCAGCTCGGCGCACTGCTGGAGGCGAAGGCCGTGCACACCTCGCGGTCGGCCTACAACCATCTCCGGGCACTTGCCGCGACACATGCCATCCCCAACTGGCGGGTAGACGAAGTGATCGACATGGTCGGGTTGCGTGAGGTGGCCCGCAAGAAGGCAGGGTCCTTCTCCCTGGGCATGGGGCAGCGGCTGGGCATCGCGTCGGCACTGCTGGCCGATCCCGCTGTGGTAATGCTCGACGAGCCGGTCAACGGTCTGGACCCCGAAGGTGTTCGGTGGGTGCGGAAACTGCTGCGCGACCTCGCCCACGAGGGCCGGACGGTGCTGCTGTCGAGCCATCTCATGAGCGAGATGGAGCTCACCGCGGATCATCTGCTGATCGTCGGCCGTGGCCGGCTGCTGGCCGACATGTCGATGGAGGAGATGCACGAGTCGGCCACGACCGATCGCGTCCTCGTCCGAAGCCCAGAAGCCGAGCGGCTACGCGCCGCGGTGGCGGGACCGGGCGTGACCGTGACCTCGACAGAGCCACAGCTCATGGAGATCACTGGAGTGGGCGCGCACCACCTCGGGAAGATCGCGGCCGGTCTCGGCCTGGTGCTCTACGAACTGACGCCGCAACGCGTCACGCTGGAGGACGTGTTCATGAAGTTGACGGCGGAGGCCACCGAGTACCGCACCGCGGCGCGGACGGTTACGAACGTCGGCAGCGCTCAGGAGGTGACGACGTGAGCACCGTGGCCGCTGCGATCTCGCGGGACCCGGCGGTACGCCGTGAGGTGCCGGCCAAGCCGGTCCGCCTGCGACAAGTGATCTACTCCGAGTGGATCAAAATCACCACGCTGCGCTCAACCTGGTACGTCCTCGTCTTCACCATCCTCGGGATGGTGGGGATCGGGGCGATCGCCTCGGCCGTCTCCGCCGCCCACTGGGACTCGATGCGCGCGACCAGTCGGGCGACGTTCAGCCCGGTGGACACCAGCCTGACCGGCGTGGCGCTCGCACAGATGATCATCGCCGTGCTGGGAGTGCTGCTGACGACCGGCGAGTACACCACCGGGATGGTGCGGTCCTCGCTGTCCGCGGTGCCGCGCCGGCTACCAGTGCTGTGGGCCAAACTGGCGGTGTCGGCGGCGTTGTCGTTGATCGTCAGCGTCGTCGGCGGCCTTATGGCGTTCTTGGTTGGTCAGGCCCTGCTCGGCTCCCACAGCACCACCCTGAACGAGTCACACGCGATGCCGGCGATCCTGGGCGCCGCGTTCTATCTGATGACCATTACCGTGGTCGCCTCCGCCGTCGGCTTCATCCTTCGTTCGACGGCCGGCGGCATCGCCACGGTGCTCGGGGTGCTACTGGTAGTACCAGTCATCGGCAACGTGCTGCCGGCGAGTTGGCAGCATCACCTGATGCCCTATCTGCCAAGCAATGCCGGAAATGCCGTCTACGCGGTGCACCCATACAATGACGCACTGTCCACGGGCGGCGGTCTCATCGCCCTCTGCATTTGGATCGTTGCAACATCGACAATCGCTGCCGTACTGCTGCGCCGCCGCGATGCATAGGCTCCCAAGCAGGTACAGCCGATAGCCGATAGCCGTCCAATATCCAACACGGAAACGAGGTTCCCCGGTGGAGGTGGGATGGTGGGCTCGCGCCAGGCGACGGTGGCCGTGGCTGGCCGACCTCCCCGCCCCCCTCGCTCTAGAGGCGCTGACCGTCGGTGATGCGATCCGCCCCGGGATTCCCTGGTGGGGGTGGCTGTTGGCGCAGTGTATGGTTCTGCCGCTCTTCCTGCGCCGCCACGATCCGCAGGCGGTGTTCGTCGTTGTCGCGGTGGCCGTGGTCGTTCAGGAGTCTGTCGGCGTCCGGCTCGCTGCCGCCTCCGCGCTACTGGTAGCCATATACACGATCGCCGCCCACGGTCGACGTCGTCACAGGGCCCTGAACGCGACGCTGATCGAGGCCGTGGCTGTGGTGGCCTCGATCAGGCTTGCCCCGCTCGCCAACAGCGTCCTCGGCTCGTTCATCTTCGTGAACAGCCTCGTCGCGGCGGCGATCTTTCTGGGTATGGCGGTTCACTCCCGCCGCCAGTACCTGGCATCGCTGGAGGACAGGGCCAGGCGAGCCGAGCGGGAGCGCGATCATCAGGCGCAGCTCGCGGCCACCGCGGAGCGGGCTCGGATCGCCCGCGAGATGCATGACGTCATCGCCCATAGTCTCTCGGTGGTGATCCGTCTCGCGGATGGTGCCGTGGTCGTTGGCCGTACTGAGCCGGACACCGCGACGGAGGCGATGGAGCAGGTCGCGTCGACCAGTCGTCAGGCGCTCGCCGAGATGCGTCGCCTCCTCGGCGTCCTGCGGGAGGTCCAAGGGCCCATGGACGTACCGGCCCTTGAGATGGCCCCGCAGCCAGGATTCGACCAGCTGGACACGCTGCTCGACGATGTCCGCGCCACCGGTCTGCCCGTCCGCTTCACTGTCCGTGGCGCCCCACGGCCGCTCCCCACCACCGCCGAGTCCACGATTTTCCGTCTGGTGCAGGAGAGCATCACCAACGTGCTCAAGCACGCGGTACGCCCGACGCGGGTCGATGTCGAGCTGAGCTGGCAGGGTGACGAAATCGCTATTACTGTTCGCGACGATGGCATCACGACCCGCCGCACGCCCACCCCGGGTGGCCACGGCCTGCGGGGCATGCTCGAGCGGATAGCCCTGTACGACGGCGACCTGTCCTGGGGCCCGGCGTCGCCGGGTGGCTGGGAGTTGCGCGCCACCATGCGGCTGCACGAAGTGGTCGCATGACCATCAGCATCGTCGTCGTGGACGACCAGCCGCTGGTGCGGATGGGGTTTCGGATGGTGCTGAACGCCACCGACGAATTCCGCGTCGTCGGCGAGGCGGGCGACGGGGCCACGGGTGTCCGCGTCGCCGAGCAGCTCAGCCCCGACGTGGTGCTGATGGACGTCCGCATGCCCGGCATGGACGGGGTCGAGGCCACTCGGCGTATCTGCGCGAACCGCGCCGCCGGCCGCGTACTGGTGCTCACCACCTTCGACCTCGACGAGTACGCCTTCGCCGCGCTGAGAGCAGGAGCGAGCGGGTTTCTTCTCAAGGACGTACGCCCGGAGGAGCTCGTCGACGCCGTGCGCGCGGTCGCGGCCGGCGACGCCGTCGTGTCTCCTCGCATCACCCGCGAGTTGCTCAACCGCCACGCCGCGAGCCTCCAGACCGCCAGCGAACGCGCACACGAGCCGGACCCGGCCGCGGCGCTGACGCGACGCGAGCGCGAGGTCCTCCTCGAGGTCGCGGCCGGCCTGACCAATGCGGAGATCGCGGAGCGTCTCTTTCTCTCCGAGGCGACCGTCAAGACGCACATCACCCGCATCCTGGCCAAGCTCGAACTTCGCGACCGCGTACAGGCGGTCATCTTCGCCTACCAGAACGGCCTGATAGTCGACGGCCAACCGAGCCGCGACACGTTCGGTGAGCCAACCCGCTGAACGTCCAGCATCGTCGCTCCGTCCGCCGGCACCCATTGCGCGTCGCGTCTCGTTGATAACCTGACGGCATGCCTGCGATCAGACTGGGTAGCGCGCTCGTCGACCGGGTGGAGGAACAGACGCTGCCGGTCTCGCTTCGTCTTCTCACCGACGACGACGCCCTTCTTGCCCGCCGGGTATCCCCGCTGCCTGACGGATTCCTGGGCGGCAGGTCCAGGACGTTCCAGTTCTCCAACCACAGCTGGGTCGTCCGGGTTGACGGCCTCACGGTTCTCGTCGATCCCTGCACCGGCAACGGCCGGAAGGGCAGGGGGCATTTTTTCGACGACCTGGACGTCCCGTATCTGGAGTACCTCGCCCGCACCGGCGTGACGGTCGAGACGGTCGACGTCGTGTTCTGCACCCATCTCCACCACGACCACTGCGGTTGGAACACGAGGCAGGTCGACGGTGCATGGGTGCCGACCTTCCCCAACGCCAGCTACCTGTTCGTCGACCGGGAGTACCGGCGGTGGGACACCGCGAATCCGGACCGGCATGCCAACGAGTTCAATCCCAACGTCTTCGATGAATGTGTGCGCCCGGTCGTCGACGCGGGACTGGCTCGGATCGTGTCCGCCCCCTACGAGGTCTCGCCGAGCCTGCGGGTCGAGCCGGCGCCGGGCCACACGACCGGGCACGCGATGCTGAGCCTTGCCTCCGGCGGCGCCCGGGCGTACTTCAGCGGGGATGTCTTCCACCACCCGGTCCAGCTGACCCGGCCGGACCTCCATCTACCCGGGTGCGACGATCTGGCCACTGCCGTCGAGACCCGGCAGCGACTGGTGCGCAGAGCCCTCGACGAGGGAGCCTTCCTGTTTCCGGCGCACTTCCCGGCACCCCACTACGGCCGTCTCGCCGCCGACGGCGACGAGGTGTACTTCGTACCCGGAGGCGCTCCGTTCGATGATCAGGAGTCGGCGTCCGGCGATGCCCAGGGCACCGAGGAGCGTGGGTCGCGAGCCACCTGAGCGCGCGACACCAGCGGAAGCCGTGACAAGCCAACCGACCGCGACGCACTGCCGGCGCCGCGCCGCCGCCCGGATCATCCCTGAGCGGCGGACGGCGTGCAGTTCTGCTCGGGCAGCTTCCCGGACGGGGGGACGATGTGCTCGGCGGTCGCGGTGAGCAGCAGTCCGGAGGCGTTCGTGGACGCTGAGACGACGTTCAGGTCGAACGGCAGGCCGCCGACCGGAATCGGGATCGACGGAAGTAGCTGGCCCAGCGGGATCGGGATACTGAGGTTGATCGTTCCGCTGAGCGTCAGGTGTGATGGCACCAGGGTGATCTTGTTGTCGCGGACCTCGAAGGTGGTGACACCGTCGACCTGCTGGGTTCCGAGCACTGGCAGGTCGGCCGTGCCGGAGATCTCGACGCTGCGGCCGCCATCCTCCGGATTCACCTGGATCTTGCCGGGCATGCTCGCGAGGAAGGCGTTCAGATCGTCGTAGGTCATCCCGACGGTGGCGCGAACCTCGTCGATCGAGATCTGTCCGTCACGGCCGGTGAGCATGCTGAAAATCGGAACATGAATCCCCTTGATGTCCGCGTCCAGCGAGGAGATCCGGGGGCCGGGCGTCGCCAGGCCATCGACCGCGAGACTGATGTCCTTGAACTTCCCGAACGCAATCTGAGTCAGGAACGGGAAGCCGCCAATATGAACCCGCCGCACGGTCGGCGGGGGCAGGCCGCAGTCGAGGGTGGCCGCGACGCTCGTCTCGAGCTGCTTCGCCATCTGTTTCTCGGCCAACGCCACCGTGACACGGTCGACGATCGGGAAGAGCACGATCAGTACCACGACGATGATCGCGATGATCCGCGTCCACCGGCGTCGGAACTGGCGTCGAAGCCAGTGGCGAGACCGAGGGATGATGATCGGAACTGTCGTGTCAGCACCAGTATCGTCAAGGCTAGTACTCGGCCCGTGGGCGTCGGTCATCGGCACGTCCCGTCCTCGTCGCGCTCTCCTGACGCCTCATTTATGCCGATGGCGGTATGCACTCGCATGAGTCCGCGGGCTGATTCTTCCGGCCAGGGTAAGACCTGCGATGTATGCCGCAGGCCGGCCGATCGTCAGGCGTTCGAGGTCCTTCGGGGCGTGTGCATGCCTCGCCCGGCCGATCCAGCGAAGTGGCTTGATCCGCTGCCGTGGGCCAGTCACCGGGACGGTGCGGCGCTCACCAGGATGAGACTCGCGGAGGTCGATCCAGCGATCTCCCCTCACCGCCCAGGGCTGCGAGGTGGCGGGACAGATCTGTGCTCGGTGGCGTGGTGCCGGACTACGCGAACAACTCGGCCACTCGTTGCTGACCGTCGAGGAACTCCTGCAGCTGGATGGGGGTCCCATCTGGATCGGCGATGAAGAAGAACGCCGAAACTCGGGTGGTCGTGACGGGGCACATCGGGGTGATGCCCGCGTCGATCAGTTTCTGGTAGGTCGCCGCGGCGTCGGCGACGGTCAGCGCGATCTTGGGACGCCCGAGATCCTTCGGGTAGAAGGGGTCGATGCCGCGCCCGAGAGCGTCCGTGACATGGGGGCTGAACAGTTCGACGATCGTGCCGTTCATCTCTAGCCCGACCCGGGTCCATCCGTCCCGCTCGTCCGTGAACCGGCGGACGAACCCGAGGACCCGGGTGTAGAAGTCGACCGAGGCGGAGATGTCCGCGACCGTTATCCCCAGGTGTGAGAAGCAGATGACCTCGACGGGTGTCTGATTCACCGGGTTCCCCTCGCCACATCGCTCCCGACCTCGGCCGACGCTGACGCTACGCCACCAGGGCTGGGGGCTCCGACGGGACGAAGTCGAAGACCCGCTCGGCGTTCCCGCGAATGATCTTGTGCTGTACGTCGGCGGGCAGGCCGGCGACGCACTCACGGACGCGGTCCAGTGAGTGCGGCCAGTTGGTCGCGGTGTGGGGGAAGTCGGTCTCCACCATGATGTTGTCGGCGCCGATCTCGTCGATGAGCTTCGACGTGATCGGCTCGTGGATGAAGCAGCCGAAGATGTGCTCCCGGAAGATGTCGCTCGGCAGCGGGCCCTCCTTGGGCTCGGCCGTTCGGTTCAGCGTCTCCGTCCAGTCGGCGAGGGAGAGCACGGAAGGAATCCAGCCGACGCCGTTCTCCGACAGCACGAGCTTGAGGTTCGGGTAACGCTCGAAGTTGTCGCTCTCCAGCCAGTCGGTCAGGCTCGCCGAGCCCATGCGCGCACCGAGGAGCGAGGTGCTGGTGCCCGGCAGCATCTTGCGCTTCCGGTTCATCTCTTCGGTGCTGATGCCGGCCCGCTTGGCGACCTCACTGAGGTCGTTGTTCTTGATCGCATCCCGCATGCGCGTCGTCCAGTCGGCGCTGGAGTCCTCCTCGACCGCGCTCATGCCACTGCCGAGGTGCATGCACAGCGACAGGCGCGCGTCGTTCATCACCGAGAGGAGGGGATCCCAGTGCGGGTCGGTGACCGACGGGAAGCCGATCTTGTGTGGCGCCTGGCTGATCGAGAGCGCTCGGGCACCCTTCTCGATGACCCGCTCCGCCTCGGCCGCGGCGAGGTCGCCGTCCCAGAAGGGCACCAGGCCCATGCCGATGAACCGGCCGGGGTAGGCGGCCACCCACTCGTCGAGGTACCAGTCGTTGTAGGCCTGGATACAGAGGAGAGCCAGGTCCTTGTCCTTCGCGCGCTGGAACAGGCTTCCGGCGAAGCCGGCCATGTTGGGGAAGCACAACGCTGCCAGCTCGCGGTCGGTGTTCATGGCCTCGACGCGGGCCTTGGGGTCGTAGCACGCCGGCGCAACCTCGCTCCAGGACAGCGGAGTGAACATCTGCGGCCGGTTTTCCTTCGGCCAGATGGCCCCCCCGGTGCCCATGGCGTCCAGGGGAATCCGCCTGGTCTCCTCGAACAGCCACGACTCCCCGTGCTCGTCACTGACCCACCGGGGGCCGGTGTCGCGGTACTTGGCGGGCAGCCGATCCGTCCAGACGTTCGGCGGCTCGATCAGGTGGTCGTCCACCGAGATGATCCACTCGTCCACCGGCGTTCTCCAAACCTCGGCGTGAATCGGGGAAGGTCGTCCGTAGGTTACGAGTGAGAACTCACTCGGTCAACCATGCCTCCTCCGCGGCACCCACCTGGAGCCGGCCCAGGGCCGCTGGCGGCCCGACAGGCGAGCCCATGCCGGGGCCGGTCTGTCGCCGCTGCTCCGCCCCGGCCGCGGCGCTGGCGACGGCCCGCGCTCCGCCTCGCCCGTTCCCGCGCGCCGGCCGGATCATGAACGGCGTGGATCGCTCGGCGGCAGTACACTCACGCGAATGAGTCAGCACTCACACGCATCCGCTGCCTCCGGCAGGCGCAGGGCCAGCCCGAAGACACCGGAGGAGCGGCGTGCCGCCATCATCAAGGCGACCATTCCGCTCCTGCGTACGCGAGGCTGGTCTGTAACGACCAAGGAGATCGTCGCCGCCTCCGGCGTGTCCGACGGGACGGTCTTCAGCGTCTTCAAGAACAAGGAAGAGATCCTGCTGGCGACTCTTCAGGTCGCGCTCGACGCCGCCCCCGCGCTGGAGCGGCTGTCTCAGATCGACCGGTCGCTCCCGCTGGAGGACCGGCTGGCCCAGGCGGCCGAGATTCTCACCGGTCTGATGGCGACGCTCTGGGAGTTCTCGGGCACACTGCAGCTCGAGGCGGTCCGGGGGCGGCTTCCTCAGCGCTATTCGGGTGACTTCATCGCGCGGGAGATCCTGCCGGCGCTGTTCGAGCCGTCCAGAGATGATCTACGCATTGATCCCGCGGTCGCCAGTCAGGCCTTCCTGGTCCTGACGATGACCGGTTCGAATCAGCTCTTCTTCCAGCGGCCCCTGCAGGCGCCCGAGATTGTTTCGTTGATGCTGCACGGCATCCGCCGGTCGGATTCGGATTCGGATTCGGACGACTCCTGACTGACGCGGTCCGCCCGTGGCCACGATTCTCGCCGTGGCCGGACGGCAGCCGCCCACGGCGCCCAGCACCGGCCCGACAGCCCTGGTGGTCCACATACCGCCGCCGCCACTCAGCGCGATCTGTTCGGTGGCTGTCAGCGCGGCGATGGACGACGCAGACTCGTGCGACATAGCCTCCCCGATCTGCCCACGGCACCTGACCATACAAGTGAGAACTCACTCGGTCGAGGATGTGCCGCCCGGTCCCGCACGGACTGTGCGTGGCCGGGCCCCGGCCACGCGGACGCGGACAGGCCGCAGGTCGCGTCGCCGCTCGCCGGTCAGATACTCGACGGTCAGGTAGACGTAACACGCGGTTACCAGCTGCCGGGAGAAGCGCTCGAAGGTACCCTGGCGCCAGAGGACGGCACGCCGGCTTCATAGCCCGACCGCTCGATACCGTCCGTAGCGCTCACAACACTTACAGTTGCCGGTTGGGCACTTGCCGGGTAGGTTCCACCGAAAATTTGATCATGAGGTTCTCGCGCTTCTTGACCGAGTGAGTTCTCACTTGTAGTGTCCCGCATCACATTGACAGAGGTCGGCCGACACAAGGACGGAATGCAATGGCTGATCAGGGCAACAATGTCGAGGCCAAGAGGCGCCTTGGCCGATGGCGCGGCCCGGTCCGCCGGTCTCCGATCGGGAGCGGTACCCGGGGGCCGTGGTCTCGGCGGACGCGTGGCCGGCGGGCCGGCGCGCTCGCCATCGTGGTGACGGCCGCGGTGACCATGGCCGCCTGCGGCTCGTCGGGGAACGGCTCCTCAGCCTCGAGCGGGACGGCGTCGGCGGCCTCGGGTGCGCCTGTCGAGATCGGCATGCCTTTCCCATCCAATCTCCAGGCATTAGCCAAGCTTCTGGGCGGCTCGCTGGGGTCGAGTGGCGCGGCGCCACCCACGGACGAGGAGACGAAGGCCTACTACCAGGCGCTCGCCGACTATGTGAACAACCACGGCGGGTTGTTAGGTCGCAAGATCCAGCCGGTGTTCTACCCTCTCGACGCGACCAGGGCGGCGGGCGACTCGTCCGAGCAGGAGATGTGCACGCAGTTCACCCAGGACCATCACGTGTTCGCCGTAATGGACCTGCCGAACCACAGCGACACCATCGTCTCCTGCCTGCAGTCCGCGAACGTCATCGCCTTTGACGCGGCCGGCGGAAGCCTCGCCGCGGACGACACCTACTTCCAACAGCGTCCGCTGTACGCCACGGCGGGCGCGCTCAGCCTCACCCGGGCGGCGGCTCTCCAGGTGAACGGCCTGTTCCAGGGCGGCTTCTTCGGGCAGAACCCCAAGATCGGCCTCGTCGGCTACAACACCGACCCGTTCACGCGCGCCATCGACGAGTCGCTGAAGCCGGCGCTCGCCAGCCACGGTCTCACGATCACCGACCAGCAGCTGGTGAAGCCCGTGTCGGGAGTCAACGACATCGGCCCCACCCAGCAGGCGATCAGCAGCGCCGTGCTTCGCTTCAAGCAGCAGGGAATCGACCACGTCCTCTTCCTGGACACGCAGGGCGGCACGCTACGGCCGTTCACCCAGGCCGCGTCGACCCAGAAGTACTTCCCGAAGCTGGGCTTCACGACCAATGAGCTGCCCGCGCAGCGGGCATACGCCGGGAACAAGACCGACCCGGACCAGGAAGTCCGATACGCGAACTCGATGGCGGTGGGTTGGTACCCGTCGGCCGACGCGGTCAACCCGCCGGTCAACGCCACGGGCGCCCTGTGCAACAAGATCATGGAGGCCTCGGGCGCCAGCCCGTCACAGGCCCAGTTCTTCTGGAACATGTGCGACCAGCTGCTGGTCTTCACGGCCGGGGTGAACGCGGGCGGAAAGCTGACGCCGCAGGACGCCATCACGGGACTCGGAAAGGCCAAGAACATCCCGAGCGCGGAGCTGCTCGGACCGCCCGACTACTCCGGCGGCCGCCGCGACGGGGTCACCATCGCCAAGCTCCTGAAGTACACGCCCAGTTGCACGTGCTTCCAGTACAGCGGGGGCCCGCTACCAGCCAGCGCGTTCACGACAACCAGTTGACAAACAGGGAGGCGGCGGTCGTTCGGCCCGTTCCGGGGCTGGCGACCGCCGCCGTGCTGATGCCCGCGACACCCAGGAGCGACAGAGCGTCCGGGAGAGTCTTGATGAGTAACAGCTGGTATCTAAGCACCGCCCTTTTCACCCCGGCGCCATCGCCCTGGATCGCCAAGGTCGGGTTCCGTCCGGCGCTGGCGGCGTCGCGAGGAGCCTGTTCATGATGACGGGCGGCGACGCCGGCGTCGTGAGCGCGGCCCGCGCAGAGAGCGCCTCCGCCGACGCGGACACGGCGCTGGACGACGGCGGGCTCGACGTCATGTCGGGCGTCATCGCTCGGGTGCGGCAGCGGCGAGCCGAAGGAAGGCGCCTGCTCCTCACCGGAGCCAGCGGTGAGGCCGGGCAGATCCGGTCCCTGGGAGCCGACATTGCCACTTCGGGCACCGGCTGGTACCTGCTAATCGCGCTGAGCCTGTTCGCGGCGCTGGATGAGGCGACGGCGTACCTGGTCACCGCGCTCGGCCCTGACATCAGCAGTTCGCTGGGCGTCGATGCCAGCACCTACGCGATGCTGGCCACCCAGCGCCAGACCTTTGTCGGGCTGACGGCCCTGCAGTTCGCGGCGATCTTCTACAAGCGCAGTCAGCGCGTCATGATCTCCAAAAACCTGGGATTCCAGTACGGCCCGTCGCTGGTGCTGGGCAGCATCGTGACGTGGGTGCCGGCGATGACGACCGTGATCGGCAGCTCGGGCGCCGGGGCCGCGGTGGTCTACTCCGCGCACCGCCCAATGATCATGGACTCCTATCCGCCCGCCGCCAGGCTGCGGGCGCTGAGCTTCCACCGCGGCGCCGGCGTCATCGGCGCGATTCTCGGCCCGGCCCTGGTCGCGATCCTGGCCGGGCCAGTGGGGCTGTCCTGGCGCGGCGTCCTGTTGGTGGCCGGAGTCGTCTTCCTCGCGGCGTCGCTGATTGGCCTGTGCCTTCGCGAGCCCGGCTACGGACGCCACGACTCCGACCAGGTGGCCGGTCTGATGCGGACGGACCAGTCCGGCCCGCCGCCGCGTCGGGAAGACGCCACCGAGCTGACGTTCTGGGAGGCGCTGCGACGGGTGTGGACGATCCGCACGGTGCGGCGGCTGCTGTCGGTGTGGGCCGTGCTGGGGGTGGCGGTCAACCCGGTCGTCACCTACCAGGGGTTCTGGCTGAAGGAGCAGTTCAGCCTGACCACCTCCGAGCGCGCGACCTTCTTCGCCGCGAGCTGGCTGTTGGCGCTGCCAGCGCTGTGGTACTACTCGCGTCGAGGGGAGAAGATCTGGCGGCGGGAGCCGGCCCAGCTGGTCAGGATGGTCGCCTGGGCGTTGGTGTTCCTCGCGGGCGGTCTCGTCCTCGCCGTGATCCCCGTCCTGGGAGTGAGCCTCGCCGGCTTCTCCATCGTGTTCGCCTCCGAGGCCGTCGCCGTCGCGGCGCTGAGCCTGGTCATGATGTCGATCGTCCGGCCACGGGCCAGGTCGATCGCTGTGTCGCTGGGGGCGGTCTACTTCGGGCTGGTGGGCGGGGAGGGCGGCACCATCCTCCTCGGCGACATCGAGTCCAGGTACTCGGCCGCCGCGGCGATCGCCACGCTGGTCGTGCCCGCGCTGGGCGCCGCCGCTCTGCTGGGGCGGGGCGCGAAGAGCGTGACCGGGGACCTGGACTCGGTCGTCAGCGAGATCCTCGAGGACGAGGGGGTCCGTGATCTGGCCGTCAGCGGCAGGCAGGAACCGCCGCTGCTCGCGTGCCGCGGGATCGACTTCTCGTACGGCCAGCTCCAGGTGCTGTTCGGGGTCGACTTCACCGTGCGCGACGGCGAGATGCTCGCGCTGCTCGGCGTCAACGGCGCAGGGAAGTCGAGCCTGCTGAAGGTGATCTCCGGGCTCGGAATGCCCAGCGCCGGCTCCGTGCGGCTACGAGGCCACGACATCACCTATGTCGACGCCGAGAAGCGGGTGAGCCGTGGGATCACGCAGATACCGGGCGGCCGGGCCGTGTTCGGGCCGCTGACCGTGGCCGAAAACCTGCGGGGCCTGGGTTTCAGCCTGGGTCGGGACAAAAAACGCCTCGACGCGGCCATCGACGAATGTTTCGAGATGTTCCCCAGGCTGGCCGAGCGACGTAACCAGCCGGCGTTGACGCTGTCCGGCGGCGAACAACAGATGCTGGCACTCTCGAAGGCTTTCATCCTGAAACCACGGCTGTTGCTGATCGACGAGCTGTCGCTCGGGCTGGCGCCGATCGTCGTCGACCGGCTGCTGGCCATGGTTCGCCAGATCAATGCGGCGGGCACCGCGGTGGTGCTGGTCGAACAGTCCATATCGCTCGCGCTGAGCGTCGTGAACCACGCGTACTTCATGGAGAAGGGCCAGGTTCGGTTCGACGGCTCCTCGGCGGATCTGCTGGCCCGTGACGACCTGCTCCGCGCGGTGTTTCTCGGAGCGGCCTCTCAAGGCGGGAACGGCGCATGACATCGCTCTCTGCACTGCCGGACGTAGCGGTCCACGGGTTCCACGTGCCGCTGTCGGCCGTGGTGCTCGGCATGCTTTCCGGACTGACGTTCGGCCTCCTGGCCGTCGGGTTGGTCCTCATCTACCGGACGAGCCGCATCATCAACTTTGCGCACGGCCAGATGGGCGCCTTCGGGGTCGCGGTCCTGAGCCTGCTCACCCACAAATTCCATATTCCCTACTACGTGGCGCTGATCCCCGGCCTGGCCGCCGGCGGCCTGGCCGCCGGGGCCACCGAGCTCGTGGTCATACGCCGTCTACGGAATACCACTCCGGTCATGAGCATCGTCGCGACGCTGGGCGTCGGCGCGTTCCTGACCGAGGTTGCCTCGGTGGTGGACTCCAGCGCCTTCAGCGGGGTGACTCTGCCGAGCCCTCCCGGGATGCCGGTGATCAACCTGGGCGACCTGCGCATCGACGAGGCCTACACGGCCATGCTCATCCTCGGTCCGGCGACGGTGGCGGCGCTCACCCTCTTCCTGCGCTACAGCCGCTTCGGGCTCGGTATCCGGTGCTCGTCCGCGAACCCGGAATCGGCCCGGCTGGCCGGCATTTCCGTACAGAACATGTCCAGCCTGTCCTGGGTCCTGGCCGGTGTCCTGTCCGCGCTGACCGCGCTGCTGGTGATTCCCGCCTCCGGTTTCTCCTCGTCCACCGACTTCGGGCCGCCGCTGTTGCTGCGGGCGCTCACCGCCGGCGTCATCGCCCGGATGTACAGCCTGCCGATCGCATTCGGCGCCGGCGTGCTCATCGGAGTCGTGCAGCAGGTCGTCCTGTTCAACTACCCCAACTCCGACGGTCTGCCCGACCTGGTGTTCTACGTTCTGATCCTCGTCGTTCTCCTGAGCCAGCGGAGCGCGCGCGGACGGGCGGAGGAGAAGGGTAGCTGGGCCTCGGTCGCGTCATGGAAGCCGCTTCCGGCCAGGGTCGCCCGGCTGCCCGAGGTCCGGGGCTTCCGCTGGGGACTTACCGGGATCGGCCTGGTGGTGGCACTGCTCCTCCCGCTGATGGTGTCGAACGCGAGCGCGGTCTCCCTCTCGACGGTGATCACGTATGCCATCGTGGGCGTGTCGGTCGGCATCGGAACGGGACTGAGCGGTCAGTTGAGCCTGGGCCAGTTCGCGGTGGCCGGCGTCGGCGCCGTCGTGTCGTTCAAACTCGACTCGAGCGTGCCGTTCCCGCTGGCCCTGGTCATCGCGGCCCTGGGCGGGGCCGCGATATCCCTGGTCATCGGGGTTCCCGCACTCCGACTCAAAGGCCTCATGCTGACCGTCACCACACTCGGCTTCGCTCTCATGGCGAACGGCTGGGGGCTGGAGCAGAACTGGGCCCTCGGCGGCGGGGTGCGGCCGCCGCGCCCCGCTGTGTTCGGGAAGGTCCTCGACACGGGCCGGTCCTACTATTACGTGGCGCTGGCGGCTTTCCTCATCGTCCTGCTGATCGCCTGGAACGTCCGCCGTCTCGCCTTTGGCCGGGCTCTGCTCGCGGTCAGGGACAACGAGAGCAACGCGCGCGGCTTCACCGTGCGGGTCACGCGGCTCAAGATCCAGGGGTTCGCGCTGGCCGGATTCATCGCTGGCTTCGGCGGTGCCGTCTATGGACATCTGCTGAGCAGCGTCGACGCGTCGACGTTCTCGGTGCAGGCGAGCATCGACACCGTCGCCATGACGGTCATCGGTGGTGTCGGGCTTCTGATCGGACCGTTGATCGGGGCGTTCTACGTCATCGGCCTGCCACGCTTCCTCCCGTTGGACGCGGCGGGCATCGCCGCGACCGACCTCGGCTGGCTGATCCTCATCCTCTACCTTCCGGGCGGCATCGCGCAGGGGCTCGAACCGTTGCGGACGCGCTACGTCCGGTGGGCCGCGGCCCGGCACGGCCTCGACATCGACACCGAGGAACCGATCCTCTCCGAGAGCGCGCGCGCCGGGAGGCTGTCCGTGGTGGCGGAGCCTCGGCGGGTCCCGGTCAGGCCGGAGACCGCGCTGCTGGACGTCCGCGGCCTGCGGAAGAGCTTCGGGGGCATCGCCGCCGTGCGGGACGTGTCGCTCTCGGTCCACAAGGGAGAGGTGGTCGGCCTCATCGGCCCCAACGGTGCAGGCAAGACGACCACCTTCGAGCTGATCAGCGGATTCACCCGCCCCAACCAGGGCGAGGTCCTCTTCAACGGCGACGACGTGTCGTCGTTGAGCCCCGAGCGGCGGGGCCGGCTGGGACTCATCCGGTCCTTCCAGGACGCCGCGCTGTTCCCGACGCTCACGGTCACCGAGACGGTGCGGCTGGCGTTCGAACCACGCCTGGCCACCAGCTTCTCCCTCTCGGTTCTCGGCCTGCCCGGGACGGAGAAGGAGAAGGCCCGGCGCGCGAGCGACCTGGTGGACATCATGGGGCTCGGGTCCTATCGGGCCAAGCAGATCCAGGAGCTGTCGACCGGTACCCGGCGGATCACCGAGCTGGCCTGCATGATCGCCCTGGCGCCGACGCTGTTGCTGCTGGACGAGCCGTCCTCCGGGGTGGCCCAGCGGGAGACCGAGGCGCTCGGCGTCCTCCTCCGCCGGCTCAAGGACGAACTGGACCTGACCATGCTGGTCATCGAGCACGACATCCCGCTCATCATGGGCATGGCTGACCGGGTCATCGTCATGGACGTCGGAACGGTCATCGCGGACGGATCGCCGGACGAGGTCCAAGCCGATCCGCTGGTGATCGACGCCTATCTCGGGGCCAGCGCGACCGTGCTCCACCGCTCATCGTCGGTACCCCGGCCGGCTTCCGTCGGGACCGCGTCCGAGCAGCCCTCCACGGCGATCACCCCGACCGTCTAGATGAACACGAAACCCGACGAAAGGGCGTATCCGCCCGGTGGCGGCGCAGTGCGACAGGACCTCCAGGCGCGGGAGTGCGACGGCATGACGGCACGACAGCAGACGGATATCCACTGGAATGTACGGCCGGTCATCAGGGCTTCCGCCCTGGCTCTCGCGCTGGCCGTGGCGGCCGGCGTCCTCACCGGCTGCCGTGTCACCGGTCTGGTCTTCACCGGAGGGCAGATCCGCATCACCAGCCCGGGCGCCTCGTCGACGGTGTCGGAGCTGCCCATGAAGATCACTTGGACCGCGGGGAGCCTGGCCCGGCCGGGAGACCAGTTCGCGGTATTCCTGGACCAGCCGACCATCCGGCCGGGCCAGAACGTGCTGAAGCTCGTCCCGGAGTCCTGCCGGAACCTGCCCACGTGCTCCCGCGAGCAGTTCCTGAAGCAGGTGAAGGTGTGGATCACGAAAAGCCCGGCGCTGGTCCTGGACAGCATTCCGCGGGCGAACCCGATCGGGAACGACCGCGAGTACCACTCGGTGACCGTGGTGGTCGTGGACAAGTCCCTGAAACGGGTCGGGGAGCAGTTCGCCTCGATCGACTTCATCTACCAACGAGGGGTCATTGACTTCTGACCGCGGTGCTCGCGTCCCGAGGTCACGTTTCCTGGCTCTCCCCTGCCCGGAGAAAGGATCACGGCCGACCGCGTCACGCGTGAGGAAGGCTGAGCTCCGGTTCCCGCGCGCCGCCCTCGCTGGCAGAGCCCGCGGTGCTCAGCCGCCGGCGGTGCCTGTGACGCGCAGGACGGCGTCGGCCATGGCGCGTTCACCGAGCTCATTGGGGGTGGACCGCCGCGGCCGAGCGCGTGGGGAACAGTGGCTCGATCCAGCCGACGCGACCGGCTCGGCGGCATCCTGCACGAGTACGAACATGCGGCCTGACCTGCCCGGACGTATTTTTCGGCAGGTACAGGGTTGACAGGTCCAGCCATGCCGCTAGATTTGTGGTCGATCGACCAACTATGGAGTGTGGCGATGGGCCGGCGGCAGCTGTTCGACTCGGACGAGGTCCTGCTGACGATGATGCAGCTGTTCCGCCGCCAGGGTTTTCACGCCACGTCGCTGCGGGATCTGGAGACCGCCACCGGGCTGCACCCGGGCAGTCTGCACCGCACGTTCGGGAACAAGGACGAGATCTTCCGCTCCGCGCTGGACGCCTATATCGACCGGGTGGTTCGCCGCCGGATCGCCGAGCACCTCGGCGGGGTCGACGACCCGCTCGCCGGCATCCGGAGCTACTTCACCTCGACGTTCGAGACCGGCCTAGACCGTGACCCGGGCTGTCTGGTGACGAACAGCGCGGTGGAGTCCTACGCCCTCGACGAGCTCACGAACCGCGGCGTGCGGCGAGGGCTGGACGAGATTGAACGGGGCCTCGCCGGCGCGGTCGAACGCGCCCAAGCGGCCGGCCAGATCCCGGCGGCCCGGCGCGCGGACCGTCTCGGGCTGCGGCTGCTGGTCGACTACCAGGGCGTGCTGGTCCTGGTGCGCTCCGGCGCCGAACCGGCACGGCTGCGGCAGGTCACCAACGACATCGTCACCGCGCTACGCGAAAAACCAGGCTGACCCCGCCACCCACCGAACCCGTCCACCCCCGCGGCGTCGTGGACCCACGACTACGTATGCCTGGCAGGCCGGCTGCGGCCACCCCGCCAGTTGATCAACTCTGTCGCCGTCCGCTTCAGCGCGCCCGCGTCCGCTTGGAGGCACCCCGTGTCCAGTTCCCGAACCGTCCTCGTCCTCACCTCGCACGCCCGCTTCGGCGACACCGACCGTCCCACCGGCTTCTGGTATGAGGAACTCGCCGCCCCGTACTACGTCCTCGCCGACACCGGTATCCAGGTCACGTTGGCCTCGCCCGCCGGCGGCCAGCCGCCGGCCGATCCCGCCAGCCTTGCCCCGGCAGCCGTGACCCCCGCGGTCGACCGCTTCCGCGCCGACTCCGACGGCCTTGCCCAGCTGGGCGCGACCGTGCCGCTGGACGACTTGGACCCCCGTGACGTCGACAGCGTGTTCCTGGCCGGCGGCCACGGGACCATGTGGGACTTCCCCGACAACCCGCTGCTGGCCGCCCTTCTGACGGATGTCCTCGCCCGCGGCGGGACGATTGGGGCGGTCTGCCATGGTGCCGCCGCGCTCGTCGGCCTCACCATCGCGGGACGTCCGCTCGTCGACGGCCGTGCCCTCACCGCGTTCAGCGACACCGAGGAAGACCTCGTCGCCGCGACCGACCTCGTCCCCTTCTCCCTGGAACAGCGGCTACGCGCCCGCGGCGCCCGCTACACCGCCGGCCTACCGTTCGTCGCGCATGCCCTCCGGGACGGCCAGCTCGTCACTGGGCAGAACCCCGCCTCCTCTGCCCAGGTCGCCGAACTCCTGATCGAGACGCCGCGGCCGGCACGGACAGCCCCGACCCGGCCGTGAGCGGGCACCACAACCTCGCCCAGCACGTCCTCGATCAGGTCGAGTCCCTAGGCGGGATGACGCTGCGCCGGTTCTTCGGCGGCTGGGCGCTGTGCCACACCGGCCGCCAGGTCGCCATGATCATGGACGCTCTCTACGTCAAAATCCCGCCCGGCGACCGGCCAGCATGGGAGGCAGCAGGCAGCCGGCCGTTCACCTACCAGGCTGCCGGCAAAACCGTCACCGTCCGCGCCTACTACAGCGTCCCCGACGACACGCTCGACGACCGCGACGCCCTGACCACCCTCATCCGCCACACGATCAGCAAGCTCCCCGCACAGGCCCGGACGTGACTGCCGCCGCCGTCGCCGCCGCCAGCCCGATATCTCCAACACATGCCCGCGGACCAGCCAGTCCCGTTCCCGGGGCCACGGGAACATCCGTTGCAGATCTGGGACTGCACCGGCGGCGCGGACCAGCGGTGGAACGTGCCGAGCTGAGTCACCGTCCGGCCAGGTGCCGCTCCAGCCCGTCCAGCAGGAGGCCCAGGCCGAACTCGAACAACTGATCCAGGTCCAGCTCCATCTCGCTGTTGACCAACCGATTCAGCAGCGGGAAGTCGCCGGTACCGGCGATGACGCGGAAGCCGTGCTCCTGGGTCTGCATCCACTCGTCGCTCGTCAGCCCCGAGTCCTGCTCGGCCTGGGCCTCAGCCTCAAGGTTGAGGGCCAGGCCGCGCACGTGGCTGAACAGCGTCGTGTGGACGTGCATCATCTCCTGGATCGTCAGGCCCGACCCGTCCAGCGCGCGCAGCGCCCACTCGGTGTGTCGCATCCCGTTGGGGATCAGCTGCGGGCGGGTGACGGACAGCGCCAGGGCGAGCCACGGGTGGCGGCGGAACCCTTGCCACTGCACGCGGGAGGACAGTTCCAGCTGGGCTCGCCAACCCTTGGGCGGTCGGGCCGGCAGGGGGTCCTCGCCGAGCACGCTGTCCATCATGGACACCAGCAACTCGTCCTTGCCGTTGACGTGGCGGTAGAGGGACATCGGGGCCGCGCCCAGCTCGGTCGCGATGCGCCGCATGGACAACTGCGCCAGGCCCTCGGCGTCGGCGACCCGGATAGCTGCCGCCACGATCCGCTCGCGGGTCAAGTCGGAATCGCCCTCGTGTCGGCGCGCGCCGCGCGCCGACACGCTCGCCGGCTGGGCGGGTACGGCCGAGCCGGCGACCACCGTGCCCCGACCCGGTAGCGACCGGGTCACCCCCTCGGCGTTCAGGGTCGCGAGCACCTTCGTCGCGGTGGCCAGGGCCACGCCCCACTCGCGGGTGATGCCGCGTGCCGATGGCACCGGGTCGCCAGGTCGCAGTTCGCCATCGGCGATCCGGGCGCGGATCTCTTCGGCGATGCGCCGGTACGGAGGCTGAGTCATCGATCGCTCCCCCCTCCCGTACTAGTACACCAAGTGGTTTGACTAGCACACGTACGGTGTGCGCAAAGGTTGGTACAGCGTACGCAACGAGGAGGCACAGCAATGGTCAACCGGACGGTACTGATCTCGGGCGCAGGCATCGGCGGGCCGGCGCTCGCGTTCTGGCTGCGGCGGCATGGCTTCGCACCGACGGTCGTGGAGGTCGCGCCCGCGCCCCGACCCGGCGGGCACGCCGTGGACCTGCGCGGAGCCGGGCGCGAGGTGGTCGAGCGGATGGGGCTTCTCGACACGGTACGGGCGGAGCGCGTCGACGAGCGCGGATTCGCCTATGTGGACGGTCGCGGCCGGTGGACCGCGAGGATGCCAGCCGACCTGTTCGACGGCGAGGGCATGGTCGCGGAGATCGAGATCATGCGTGGCAACCTGACCCGCATCCTGTACGACGCCACTCGCGACGGCACCGAATACGTGTTCGACGACCGGATCACCGGGCTGACCGAGGACGGGGACGGCGTCAAGGTGGCGTTCGCCAGCGGTGCCGTGCGGCGGTTCGACATTGTGGTCGGCGCGGACGGGCTGCACTCCGGGATACGCCGGCTCGCCTTCGGGCCCGAGCAGGAGTTCGTGCGGCACCTCGGTGGGTACATGGCCTACTTCACGGTCCCGAACCCGGGCAACCTGGACCACTGGTTCCTCATGCACGGCGCGCCGGGCGGGCTGGTCGCCGGCATCCGGCCGGAGAACGGCGGCACGGCCAAGGCGATGCTCAGCTTCACCTCCCCGCCGCTGGACTACGACTGGCGCGATGCGCTTGCCCAGCAGGAGATCCTGCGCGCCAAGTTCACCGGAGTGGGCTGGCTGGTACCGCAGATCCTCGCCGCGATGCCCGGCGCCGGGGATTTCTACTTCGACTCGCTGAGTCAGGTCCACATGGGACAGTGGTACCGAGGGCGGACGGTGCTGCTCGGCGACGCCGGGTACTGCGGCTCGCCGCTGGCAGGGCTCGGTACGGCGATGGCGCTCGTCGCCGCCTACGTGCTCGCCGGTGAACTGTCCGCGACACCGGACGACCACGAGGCGGCGTTCGCCCGGTACCAGGATGAGATGCGCGTCTATGTGAAGCAGTGCCAGACCCTGCCACCCGGTGGCATGAAGGGCTTCGCGCCGAACAGCGCGCTGATGATCCGCATGCGCAACCTCTCGATGACCATGATGACCCGCTGGCCGATGCGCGCGCTCGCTGCCAAGCAATTCCAGAAGGCCGACGCGATCGCGCTGAAGGACTACTGACGGTGATCTATTGACAACAAGCCGATCGCAAGCGCTCGATGGGCGAACAGTTCCACTCTTTCCCACCCGCCCGTCCACCGTTTCTGGCGGAAAGGGGAGGTTGTGTTCACTCGTGTGTGATCGATGCGCCCCGGACCCCGGCCGCGACCGGCCCGGCCAGCCTCGAGGAACTGCTGCTTCCACTTCCCGACCGACGTCTCGGGCACCTTGTTCCGCCGGGCGGCCTCCGCGATCGTGACCTCGCCGGCGAGCACCGACAACACCTTCCGGATCTTGTCCTCGGCGGGGAACACCGGCGGACGACTCATCTGACGATCTCCTTGGGCTCAGACCAACAAACCCCTGATAGGCCTCGACCGTCGTTGCGCGAGATGTGGCCGGCGGCGGTGGCAATGACGGTCGGGTGCGCATCGCCGCGGTCTTGCCGGCTGCCTTGTCCGGACGTCCGCACATGTGGCTACAGCCGGGTGAGATCGACCTTGACCGGGAAGGGCGCGGCGGCGTCGACGACGCCCGTGAAGACCTCACCGTCGCGATAGGTCCCGGACGCCGGGTCGAGGACGTAGGTGTAGACGACCGGGACGCTGGCCGGAGGCTGCTCAACCCGCCAGTAGTACGAGATCCCAGCTCGCGCGTACTGCTCGGCTTTGACAATCCGGTCGGTCGTCTCAGAACCAGACGAGACGACCTCGACGACAAGCAGGATGTGCCCGGGGCGGGCCGGCATGATGTCGATCGTGTCGGCACGGTACACGACGACATCCGGACGTCGATTTGTCAGCGGCACGTCCTGAAGCCGGACGTCGAAGTCGAAGTCCGCGTTCCAGTCCGGCCCCGCAGCGGCCTCCAACGCGACCGCGAGGACCTTGATCAGCCTGTTGTGGCGCTTGGACGCGCTGGGACTCACGACGACCATCCCGTCCACGATCTCGATGCCCGCGCACTGCTCATCGGACCAGGAGTCGTACTGCTCCGCCGTGATCTGCTGGTGCATCCAGGCAGGAGCGATCATCTCCGCAGTGATGGCGCGCCTCCTTCCCGAAGAACCAGACAGGCCCGATCCCTACGCACCAGCCTAGCGCCGTCAGGCCCGAGCACCGACGAACATCGTCCGCACCGACAGCACCAGCTACGGCAGCACCTCACTGCTCCTGGTGGAGCTGTAGGCAGTAGTCGACCGCGCGCCGGGCGCCATCGGGTACGGACCGGATCAAGGTCCATAGATGACACACAGCGGCAGAGGGACAGGTGCCGAGGACTCCCTCGCGAGTGCCAGCGGGGGTCAGTGGCCGTCGTCGAGGACGACGATCCGGTCGCATGCGCGCACGGTGGACATACGGCCGGCGATGACGAGCAAGACCGGTTTGATTTGTCGGCACCCGCAGCACCGACACAGCTGGCCATCATGCCGACCGCCCAGTCGTCGAATCAGGCCAGGTCACAGGCCCAGGTCGAGTTCTGGCACCCCACGCCCAGCCGACGGGCAACTTTGTCAACGGTCCTCATCTATCTCGTCGACCAGGCACGCGAGGTAAAGACGGATTCCAGCGCGCGGATCGCGGATGGCGACCCCCAGCTGTTTCTCGATCTTGTCGAGGCGGTACACGAGGGTATTGCGGTGAACGTGCAGAGCGGCGGCGGCGCGGACCAGGTTGAAGCCCGACTCGCACCATGCCGCGATGGTATTTCGGATTGTGCGCCATTCGGCGTGATCCGGCAGCGGACCGGCGACAGCACGCACATACCTGTTTCGCGCGGCCGGCGGAACGGTCGCCAACAGGTCGGGGACGCGGACGTCGTCGATGTGCGCGACCCGGTCGTGGCGGCCAAGTCGACGCATGAGGTACAGGGTGTTTGTGGCGTCGCGATACGAGTCGTGGAGCCCGGACACCGAGGTCGCGTACCCTCCGACGCCGATCCTGCAGGTAACGGAGGAACTCGTCAGATCGCTGGCGAGGGCGCGGCAGGTCACCAGGAGACGTCGCGGCGGGTCCTCGGCGACGTTGCAGGGTCCGTCCCACGCTGGGGCGGTGGCGGGAAGTCGGTGGAGTACGACGAAGCGCCCTGAGGCAGTGGTGCCAATCAGGTCCTGGGCGTCGGGGAATGCCCGGTGCGCCGTTCTCAGGATAGCGGCCTGCAGCGTCGTGGGTTCCGGCGCCAGGGGGTCGTCGCCATGCGCGTCGACGTGGCTGGGATTACCAGCCACGTCGACGTCGATGACCACGACGGCCCGCGTCAACCGGAGGTCGTATCCCAGCTCGCTGGCCTTGAACGCGATGAAGTCCGGTTCGGTGACCTGGGGGTCGTAGTGAGCGAGATCGCGTATCAGGTCCTCGATCGCGCTCTTCCGCAGCAATCGTGACCGCAGCAGTAGGGACTCGCGCAGCAGGATCTCGGTCTGGTGACGCACAAGGCGGCCGAACCGCTCGACCTGGTCCGGCTCGCCGGTGATCCCGACGGTGCCGACGGGTTCTCGGTTGAGCATGATCGGAAGGGTTACGCCCGGCTGCACTCCCACGAGTTGGACCGCCGTGTCGGGACCGTGGCTGGTGGGTCGCAAGGTCCGCACGACCTCGAGGGACGCCTCGTGGAAGGAGCCGATCCGGTCGACGTCGCCGCTGCCGATAACGATCCCATCGTTGTCTGTGATCAGGACGTTAAAACCAATGACCGCGCTTGTTTCGCGCGCGATCTCCTGGGCGACCGAGGGTGTCAACATCGTCACTTCCGTGGACAGGCGCATCACAACTGTACGAACCATACATCCACCGACCTGATGGAAGGCGGTGGTTCGTTGGGTACGTCCAGTGACACCTGGACGACGGCCCTCTAGGGTGCCTCTAACACACGTCCCGTTGATTCCATCTGTGTCTTCCTGTGCGTCGTTCGTCAATAATCACTGAAAGGTGAAGATGCCCGTGCGCCCTCTTCGCGCCGCCCGGCTACGGCTGGCGGCCCTCGCCTGCGGACTGGCCACGACCGTGCTCATCTCAGCCTGCTCGTCTTCGGGCGGGAGCACTTCAACTGGGAGTTCTCCAGCCGCGAGCAACAGCCTTCCCACGATCAAGTCCGGAGTCCTTACGGTCGCTATCGAACCCTACGCTCCCTATACGGAGGCGAAGGGCGACACAATGGTCGGCTTCGACGCCGACATCATCAACGCTGTTGCCGCTCGACTCGGCTTGAAAGTGAAGGTCGAGGTCACCGACTTCGCGGGCATGCTCGCCGGGGTGCAGGCCGGCCGGTATGACATCACCGTGGGCGGCGTGGCCTGGACCAAGAAAAGGCAGGAGTCCGGCCTGTTTACGGATCCGCCGTACTATTCACCACCGGCGATGGCGGTACGGTCCGGCAAGACCTACAAGAACGTCCAGGATCTCGAAGGGCTCAACCTCGGCACCGTCGAGGGCTACGTCTGGGTTCAGGCCATTCAGCAGGTGCCCGGCGCGAAGCTACACGTCTACCCGGACGCCAACGGAGTTCTCGACGACCTCGCGGCCGGCCGGATCGACGTCGGCTTTCTTGACCCGCTGATAATCCTGGCCGCCAAGAAGGCCCGGCCCGGAATGAATGTCACCACCGAGTACCTGACCCCGCCCAGCGACGCCGACGTGGCCGAGCATCCCGCATACGACTACTTCCGCCCCTACATGACCGGCTTCTACCTGCCGAAGAAAGCTTCGACCCTGGAAAAGGCCATCTCGGCGCAGATCCGGACGATGTACAGCGACGGCGAGCTGACGACGTTGGCGAAGAAGTACGGCGCGGACCCGGACCAGTTCCTCAAGCCGTCGCCGGGGATGGCCTCAGCTCGTACCGCCGTCGACCGCTCGGACGGCTGGGCACCACCATCCATCTGAGCCGTACAAGCGCGGCTGACTATCGAAGGAGATCCGATGCACCTGGCGTCCGGCCCATTCAAGGTCCCGTGGTCCGACTATTACGGAACGCTGTTCGACGGGTTGCAGCGGACCGTCGAGTACACTGTCGTCGGCTTCGCCGGAGCGGCCGCGCTCGGCCTGCTCGTAGCGCTCATGCGGGTGAGCACCGTGCGGCTGGTTCGGCTGCCGGCGACAGTGTACACGGAAGTCTTCAAGAACGTTCCGCTGCTTGCCATCATCTTCCTGACCTACTTCGGTCTCGGGTCGGTCGGCGTGCGGCTCAACGTGTTCGAGGCCGGGACGACCAGTCTCATCCTCTTCTACGCCGCCTACCTGTCCGAGACCTTCAGATCGGCGATCAGAGGCGTCCACCATGGGCAACGGGAGGCGGCCCAGGCGCTCGGGCTCCGGCGAGTGGACTCCTTCACCAGAGTGATCTTTCCGCAGGCGCTTCGGCTCGCCCTGCCGGGCACGAACACGATGCTCGTCGACCTGCTCAAGTCGACCTCCCTGTTGGTCACCATCTCCGCCGCGGAACTGATGTCCCAGGCCAGACTGATCACCTCGGCCACCTTTCGGGCGCTCGAGGTGTACCTGGTCATCGCGGGGGTCTACTTCGCGCTGTGCTACCCGCTGTCCCAGGGCCTGCTGTGGATTGAGCGGCGAGTGCACGCGGGCCTGCCGATCTCGCCGCGCAGACGGCGACTGCTACGCACCGCCGCGGCGCTGCTGACCGAGGAGGAGGCACTGGCGTGAACCGCATCGAAGCAGCGCTCGAAGCGCGCAAGGAGACCGGCGTCGCGACGAGCCCGTCAACCGAGGTAGCCGAACCCGCATCCAAAACCTTTGCCGACGCCGTGCCCGAGGAGAGCCAGTCCGCTGGCGCGACCCCCGTCGTGAGGATCGAGCACCTGTGCAAGTCGTTCGACGGGCGCGTGGTGCTCGACGCCATCGATCTGACCGTGCCCCGCGGCAAGATCCTTAGCATCATCGGTCAGAGCGGGGGTGGGAAGACCACGCTGCTGCGCTGTATCAACCTGCTGGAACGACCCGACCACGGGTCGATTCAGGTCAACGGCGAGGCGGTCTTCGCCGACGGCCGGGTGGTCTGTCCGGACCTGGCCGCGCTGCGGCGATCCGTGGGCATGGTGTTCCAGCGATTCAACCTGTTCCCGCACCTCACCGCGGTCGAGAACGTGATGCTCGCGCAGGTGCGGGCCGGGACACCCTCGCGGACGGCGCTGGAACGGTCCGTGAGTCTGCTGCGCCGGGTGCGTCTCGCCCACCGCGGGCTCGCCTACCCCGACCAGATGTCCGGCGGCGAACAGCAGCGGGTGGCGATCGCCCGTGCCCTGGCGCTCCGGCCATCCATCCTTCTCTTCGACGAGCCCACCTCCTCACTCGACCCGGAGTCGACGGTCGAGGTCCTGCAGGTCATGCGCGCACTCGCCCAGGACGGGATGACCATGATCCTGGTGACCCACGAACTCCCGTTCGCCCGCGGCGTGGCCGACTGGGTGGTGTTCGTCGACGGCGGCCGGATCGTCGAGCAGGGTCCGCCCGAGGAGATCTTCGACCGTCCTGGCCAGGAGAGGACGCGGGCATTCCTGTCCAACGAAGCCGCGGCCCAGCCCGATGCCTGAGATGGCCGCGCCGGCTCCGGGACTCGCGACGGACCAGTTCGACCAGGCAGATCTGGCCTCGGCCGCGCACAAGCGGATCCGGCAGGACAAGCCGGTCGTCGTGATCGGCGGCGGTGTCGTCGGCCTGTGTACGGCTCACTACCTGGCCGACGCCGGGGTGCCGGTCGTCGTGACCGAACGGGTCAAGCTGGCCTCCGGCGCGTCCTGGGCCAATGCCGGCTGGGTATGCCTGAGCCATTCCGCGCCGGTGCCCGCCCCCGGCGTGACCCGCTACGGGCTGCGGTCACTGGGACGCCCCGAATCACCTCTTTACCTGCGTCCCTCCGCCGACCCCAGGTTCCTCGCGTGGCTGTGGCGGTTCTGGCGTAGCACCGACGAACGCACGTTCCGGCGCGGCTACGCGGCGATCGCCGAGCTGAACCGGACGACGTTCGACCTGTTCGGCGGTCTCGCCGACGCCGGCGTCGAAACCACGCTGCGGCGTCCCGGGCTCGTGCACGCCTTCCTGTCCGCACAGGAAGCGTCGCGGTACCTCGAGATGCAACGGATGATGGCGGCCGGCCGGTATGAGGTGCCAGACGAGATCGTGCTCGGCGACGAAGCACACCGCCTCGACCCCGCACTGTCGCCGCAGGTGCAGGCGGCGTACCTGGTACGCGGTGAAGGCGTGCTCGACCCGCGCCGGCTGGTCGGGTCGCTCGCCACTGTCGTCCGCAAGGCCGGCGGCCAGATCCACGAAGGCGCCACCGTCGCCGGATTTCGCCGCTTGGCCGGCCGGGTCGCCGCCGTCCAGACCAGCATCGGCGAGATCGCCTGCAGCGCGGTCGTGATCGCGGCAGGCATGTGGTCCCACCGGCTGTTGCGGCAGTTGGGTCACCGACTCCCTTTGCAGGCGGGCAAGGGCTACAGTTTCGGCGTCGACCTCGACCCCGCCCCCCGGCACGCGCTGTACTTCGCCGACCGTCGGATCGTCGCGTCGCCGTTCGGGGCGGCGACCCGGCTTGCGGGAACGATGGAACTGTCGGGCGACAACCGGCAGCTGAACTGGCGGCGGATTATCGCGATCGCTCGCGGCAGCCGCCATTACCTCGGCCGCTGGTTCGACGATCACGAGGAGCTGCCCAGGCTGATCCACGACCCTTGGGTCGGCGGTCGCCCGCTGCTCCCCGACGGCCTCCCGGTGCTCGACCGGGTACCGGGTTACGACAATGCGTATGTCGCGACCGGGCACGGCATGTTGGGCGTCACCTTGGCACCGGCCAGCGGCCGGGCCTTGGCCGACTTCCTGCTCACCGGCCGGCGGCCCCAGGAGCTCGCGCCGTTCCGGTTCCGGTGACGCCGCGGACGCGCGCGGCGGTGCGCGCAAGGGTCGCCATCCACGCCGAAGGGAGGCAACGTGGCCTACCGCGCGACCGTGCGAGGTGAACGGTTCGTCTTCGCCGATCTTCGGGAGGTGATGGCGAAGGCGAACGAGGAGAAGTCAGGTGATCAACTAGCGGAGATCGCCGCGGGCTCCGCCCGGGAGCGCGTGGCGGCCAAGCTGGCATTGGCGGACGTACCACTATCCGAGATCGTGGCGAACCCGCTCGTCGACGACGCTGTCACCGACCTGATTCTGGCCAGTCACGACACGGTCGGCTTCCAGGCGATCGCCGCCTGTACCATCGGAGAGTTCCGAGAGATGATCCTCGCGCCCGGGTTCCCGGAAACCTGGGCCGCCGGCGGTTTGGCGCGGGCGGTCACTCCGGAGATCGCGGCCGCCGTCGCGAAAATCATGAGCGACAGGGACCTGATCACCGGGGCGAAACCATTGCGTACGGCCACCCGATGCCGCAACACGATGGGCGGGCCGGGGGTATTGGGGGTGCGGACTCAACCGAACCACCCCACCGACGACGTCGAAGGCATCCTGCTATCCGCCGTCGACGGGCTGCTCTACGGCTGCGGCGACGCGATGATCGGCGTGAACCCCGCCGCCGAGTCCGTCACGGGGACCGCCGCGATCCTGCGCGGCCTCGCCGGCCTGATCGACCACCTACATCTACCGACCCAGACCTGCGTGCTCGCCCACCTCACCACCCAACTCGCCGCTTTGGACGCAGGCGCCCCGGTCGACCTGCTGTTCCAGTCCGTCGCCGGAACCGAGGAAGCCAATCGCAGCTTCGGCATCAGCCTGGACCTGCTGGCCGAAGGCCGCGAGGCCGTACTCGCCCACCACCGCACCAGAGCGGGACAGTTCGTCGGCGAACAGGTCATGTACTTCGAGACCGGCCAGGGCAGCGCGTTGTCCGCGGACGCGCACCACAGCATCGACCAACTCACTGTCGAAGCCCGTGCGCACGGAGTCGCCCGCGCCTACGATCCGTTCCTCGTCAACTCGGTGGTCGGCTTCATCGGCCCGGAATACCTCGCGGACGCCCGGCAAATCATCCGGGCGGGATTGGAGGACCATTTCGTGGGCAAACTGCTCGGGCTTCCGATGGGGATCGATGTCTGCTACACCAACCACGTCGAGGCCGATCAGAACACCAACGACGATCTGTTCATCCTGCTTGCCGCCGCCGGATGCACCTTCGTCATGGGCGTCCCCGCCTCCGACGACGTGATGCTTGGTTACCAGTCCACCAGCTACCATGACGCCGCCGGGATACGGGAGTTGTTCGGCCTGTCGCCCGCGCCTGAGTTCACCACCTGGCTCACGGAGAAGGGACTACTACGCGACGGCCGGCTCACCGACCCCGCGGGCCAGCTCGCCGCCACCCTGGCCGGCGGCCTCGACGCCGCCCTGCTACAGGCCACACCCTCGGCGGCCATCGGCACTCACCACCCGAGGCGTCAACCGGGCGGAGCGATGTGACGACCCCCAGCCCATCTCGACCCCAGCCCCGGACTCCAGCTCCATCTCCGCCAGGCGCGGCGACCCCCACCAACATCGAGCCGGCTACCGGTAGTGCTGGCGTGGATGTCACCCAACTGGCGCGGCGCGTCCGCGCCGTCACCCCCGCCCGGATCTTCGTCGGACGCATCGGCACCTCCTACGGAACCGCCCAGCTGCTCGCTCTGCGCGCCGACCACGCCGCCGCTCGCGACGCCGTCACCGCCAACCTCACTCTCACCAGCGGCCCCCTCGCCCCGCTCGCCGAACGATATGGCCTGTTCGCCGTCGATTCCGCCGCGGACGACCGCACCCAATACCTTCGTCGCCCCGACAGGGGTCGACGGCTGTCCTCCATCGCACGCGACACCATCACCGCACGCTGCCCCCACGACACTGATCTACAGGTCGTCATTGGCGACGGGCTGTCCGCCGCCGCGATCGAGGCCCAGGTGCCCGGCCTGCTTCCACTCCTGCTGGACGCCGCGGACCAGGCCGGATGGTCGATCGGACAGACCTTCGCGGTCAACCACTGCCGCGTGGGGATCATGAACGACGTCGGTGAAATCCTCCATCCCAAAGCCGTCGTCCTACTCATAGGCGAGCGTCCTGGGCTGGCGACCGCGCAGAGCATGTCCGCCTACCTCGCCTGGCGGCCTCGCGCCCACCACACCGACGCCGACCGCAACCTCCTCTCGAACATCCACCCCCGCGGTATCGCCCACCCCGATGCGGTCAGCCGCATCATCGCGCTCATCCGGGCAATGCGCGCCACCGGCGCCAGCGGCATCACCCTCAAAGAACCAGACCGGCGCGGACCCCTCGATTCCGATTCGGTGGGGACCGCGCCGTGAACGGTATTGGGCCTCCGCCGCCAAGCGCCCGACCCCGAGCAGGCCGCCGCGGCTGTCCAGGACGCCCCGCGCGCGCCGCGCACCGCGAAGGCCATCGTCAGCAACATCACGCAGGACCGACGCATCGTGCGGCGCATCGCGGACGCCATGACCCCGTCCGGGTTGAGCGCGCGTGGTCGGCGATCGAACCGAAGAACCCCGACGGGACCGGCCAAGGCCCTGGCGGCCCTCCCGTCGCGGCCAGCCCGCCGCCGAAACCCACGGCAGCGGTGATCCGACGGGACCGGCCCGGCGGCCCGATCCACGAATACTGGCAGGAATCCTGATAGAGCCCTATTTCGGGCACCCATAGCCGCAGTATAGAGATCCCCGGTCAGACCGTGATCGGATATCGGCGGATAGGCATTTTTGGGTGCCCCTGTCCTGGGTTCGGCCCTGATATGCGGTGCCGGGCCGGCACGGTCACCGCCGCGGGCATCCCACTGTTCCGCCGCATTGGGGCCGGGCACCGCACCAGCGGTGCACCCGAACGCCGACGGCCAGCGTGCGCTCGCGAAGTTCGCCAAACGGCGCGGGCTGTCGGCCAGTCAAGGTCAAAAGGCCTCCAGGAAATCGCGTATATGAGGATAAAGGCCGCGCCAGTCCCCCGGGCGCGGGTCGACGCGCGCCGCGTCGAGCCTGGCGTTATGATTGTTGCCATCCGAATTAAGCAGGAAGGGTCAGAGGAAAGAGGGAGCGCTATGACTCGATTGTCCGAGCAGCTGGCCGACCTCGCCACGCGCGCCAAGGCTGCCGAGGAGGCCGCGGACGCGGCTGAGAAGCAGGCCCGCGAGGAGCTGGAAACCAGAGTCGACCAAGCTCGTGCGAATGCCGAGCGGCACGCGAGCGAGCTTCGCGAAAAGGCCGCCGGCGCCGCCAGGGAGGCCTCCGACCGGTGGGGCGAGATCCAGGGCCGCTGGAAGGACCACGTGAGCGCCCTGCGCGCTGAGGCCCAAGAGAAGCGGGCCGAGCGCGACACCAACCGCGCCGAGCGGCGAGCGGAAAACTCCGAGGACGACGCTGTCTACGCGATCGACTTCGCCATGGCGGCCGTGGAAGAAGCCGAGTTCGCCGTCCTGGACGCGACCTTGGCCCGTGCCGACGCCGCCGCCGCTCAGGCCAGTTAGCCGCAGCCAGCTAGCCGCGACCATTCATGCCCGGACCAAGCGCCGGAGGTGAGGCGGCCCGGACTGCCGTTCGTTGACGCTCGTTCCCGAGCCCGCACCGGCGCCGACCGGACCCACATCTCACCCGCCATGGGTGACGAGTCGTTCCCCGTACGTGGCTACCATCCGTCAGAGCCGGCTTGTTCCCCCGCGAATGATGCCGCCACGTCGCGGAGCAGATGTTATGTGTGAATCATCGCCAATGGCTCGCATCATCAAGTCGGGTCGTCCCGAAATCCTCGACAACGGCTTCGGCGCGGTGCACGGACGGATGGTTCCGGGAGGGAATCCTTGACCGACAAGTGGACCGCCGTGCCGTATGAGGGATGGAGCGGGGGTGGATGTCCGGCGGGTGGTCTTGCGCGGCGGTCGTTCTTTCGGGGTGCCCTCGCCGCGGGCATCGTGGGAGCGGCGGGCGGGACCCTGGGCGGTCTCGACCTCGCCCGGACGGAGGCATCGGGCGGCGCCCAGCCGGGTGCCGGCACGATTCCGTTTCACGGCGACCATCAGGCGGGCATCGCCACTGATCCGCAGACGGTGGGAGCGTTCGCGTCCTTCGATGTGACCGCCGCCGACCGCAGCGAACTCGCGGATCTGTTTCGTGCCCTGACCGCCCGGGCCCGGTTCCTCACCGCGGGCGGAACGGGGCCTAAGCCGTCTCCAGGTGCACCCCCGCCGGACAACGGCATCCTGGGACCCGGTGTCGTGCCGGACGACCTCACCATCACCGTGGCCGTCGGCGCGACCCTGTTCGACAGCCGCTACGGACTCGGCGGGCGCAAACCAGTCCAACTCGTCTCGATGCGGCCTTTCCTCCACGACGACCTGGATCCGGCGCTATCCCAGGGCGACCTGCTGATACAGATATGCGCCAAGCACCGCGACACCACGGTGCACGCCACCCTCGACATCCTGGCCCACACCACAGGCGCCATGAAGCCGCGCTGGCGCCTGCACTGCCAGCGCAACCCGCCGCGTCCGGTCGGTATCCCGCGGGACTGGTTCGGCTTCAAAGACGGCATCACCAATCCCGACAGAACAAACACCGCCACGATGAACAAGGTGGTCTGGGTGCAGCCGAACACCGCCGAGCCCGCCTGGACGGCGGGCGGTACCTACCAGGTGGTGCGGATCGTCCACTTCGACCTCGAAGCCTGGCAGAAGGTGCCCGTGGCCCAGCAGGAGCGGATCTTCGGACGGCGCAAGGTCAGCGGCGCACCGATGTACGCCGTGTCCGACGACGCGTCGGACACCCTCGATCCCATCTACACCAACGACCCACAAGGCCTGATCACTGCCCTGAACTCGCATGTACGGCTGGCCAATCCGCAGACCCCCGAGACCGCGTCGACCAGCTCCATCCTGCGTCGCAGCTACGACTACGAGCGCAGTCCGGACGAGCAGGGTGGCCTCGATCTGGGACACGCGTTCTGCTGCTTCCAGCGTGAGCTCGACACCTACATCGCCATGCAGACCCGGCTGGAAGCCGAGGCCCTGGTGCCCTACATCAGCCCGAGGGGAGGGGGCTACTTCTTCGCCCTTCCGGGGGTGCGCGACGAACACGACTATTTCGCCCGCGGCCTCCTGGCCTGACCCCCGTCTCCCGCCGTGCCGGTCTCCCGCGCAGCCGGCCGCCCGGACCGAGTCGCCGCGACGCGAACAGGAGGTCGGATGCGTTCCCGTCCGCCAGCCCGAACCGCCACGACCGACCGGCACGCCGGCGATCGGCGCCGCCGCCGCACGGCGCTCCGCCCGGTCCTGGCGGCCGGCGTCAGCCTCCTGATCACATCGTGTAGCCCCGCCGGGTCAGCCGGTCCCTCCTCGGCTGGGACCTCGGTCGCGGACGCGGCCGCCAGCGGCCGCGTGTACGTCACCAACCAGCTCGACAACACCGTCTCGGTGATCGACGCCGGAACGAACAAGGTCGTCGCGACCGTGGCGGCTGGCGTCGGGCCCGAGGGGATCGCCCTCGCCCCGGACGGCCGGCACGCGTACATCGCCAATAGCGGATCGGCTCTGGTATCGGTCCTCGACACCCGCACCAACACGATCGTGGCGACCGTGCCTGTCGGCGCCAGTCCCTCCGGCGTGGCGCTGAGCCCGAACGGCTTGACCCTCTACGTCACCAACGGCGGGTCGAACAGCGTCTCGATCCTCGACACCCGCACCAACCGCGTAGCCGCCACCGTCGCGGTCGGCATCTCCCCGGTCAGCGTGGCGACCAGCCGCGACGGCGCCGTGGCCCTCGTCGCCAACAGCGGCTCGGGCACCGTATCGGTCATCGACACCCATACCCGTCGGGTCACCCGCACCCTGCCCGCCGGACGCTCCCCGGTCGGCGTCGCCGTGAACGCGGCCGCCTCGTTGGCATACGTCGCCAACGAGGCGACCGCAGGCGTCTCTGTCCTCGCACCCGGCACCAGCACGATCACTACCACCATCTCGCTCGGCGAAGGCCCCTTCGACGTCGCGCTCGCACCGGACGACCGCACCGCCTACGTGACAGTCCTCGGCCCCGGCGCCGTCGCTGTGATCGACACCCACAGCAACCGCGTCTCGGCGACTGTTCCCGTGGGTTCGCCGGGGACCGACCCGTTCAACCTTGACGTCACCTCCCACGCGATCTACGTCACCGAACAGGGCGCGGGCACCCTCACGGTCATCGACCAGAAGACCCTCAAGGTCATTGCAACGGTCACCGTCGGCAACAGTCCATACGGCGTAGCGGTGAGCCCTCAGCGCACGTAGAACCGAGCCCTCACCGGGACGACGAGCCGGGCCAGCCACGCTCGCAGCGCTGGGACAGCAGCGCCGTCTGGGCGCGGCGGACCGACGGTGCGGGTCGGCCACCTGGATCCGTTTGCGCTGGGCTTGCTGGCGATCAGGCCGTCCGCGTCGGGCAGCCGTCATCCAGCGTCGCCGGCTCGACGATCACGAGCCCGGCGCGCGCCCGCTTCGGTCAGGATCAGTTGACGATGTCGGCGAGGCGGTCGACCTGATCGGGGTCGGGGGACCAGCAGTAGACGATGGTCTCGTCGGCGCCGAGGTCGGCGAACGCCGCGATGGCGCCACGGATCTGTTGGGGGGTGGTGAGCCATGCCTCCAGGACCTGGCGGGCGTACTGGCTGGACCCGTAGTAGTGGGCGATGGCCGCTCGCCCTTCTTCGAGCACGGTGTCCGGCCCGAGCGCGGCGTTGACCTGGCCGACCAGCCGAGGCCGACCCGCCCGGCCGGCCTGGTCCCATTCCTTTTCGACGGTGCGCAGCAGGCCGTCGGCGTGGGCCGGCGGGGTGGCGCAGAGAAAGCCGTCGCCCCACCGGGCGATCCGGGCGAGGGCGGCGGCGGTGAACCCGCCGAACAGCACCTGCGGGCCGCCGCGACGGGTGGGCGCCGGGCCGACGAAACCGAGCCCCGGCCGGGCGGCCTCGCCGGCCCATATCCTCCGCAGGATCGGCATCTGTTCGTCGAGTCGCCGGCCGCGCCGGTGGAAATCGGCACCTATAGCGCAGTAGTCATCCTCCCACGCACCCAGTCCGATACCGAGGGTGAGCCGGCCGCCGGAAATGCGGTCAAGGGTCGCCGCCTGCTTCGCCAGCAGGACGGGCTCCCGCAACGGCGCGAGCAGTACCTCGGTCTGGACGCGGATCCGCGTCGTGGCCCCGATGATCGCGGCGAGCGTCACCAATGGCTCCGGGTTGTCGTACACGACCCGGTCAAGGAGCCCGACGGTGCTGAAGGGGCCGGCATCGGCGCGCCGAGCCCAGTCCAACAGGGACGGCGGATCGCCGATCGGCAGGCCGAGACCTACATCCATGAGTTCTACCTCCACCCGCGGAACCAGGAACCGGCGGCGTACCCTTCCGCGGCGCTCGTTCCGGCGATCCCGGGCTCACGAGTCCGGGAAAAGGGGCCAGCCCGCCATGAGGCCGCCGTCGACCGTGAGGACATGACCGGTGATATAGCCCGCCTTGTCCGAGCCTAGGAACTGGACGGCCTCGGCGATCTCCTCCGGCGTGCCCGCCCGGTGCAGCGGCAGCACCGAGTCGACCGCGTCACGCGCGCTGTCAGTGCCGGTGAACCGCTCGTACATCCCGGTCCTGGTAAACCCTGGGGCGATGGCATTGACCCGGATACCGTGAGCGGCGCCTTCGAGGGCAGCCGCCTTCGTGATGCCGACGACCGCGTGTTTGCTGCCGACGTACACGGCCGCATCGGGGTAACCCATCAGACCAAATGCGGAGCTGGCGTTGACGATACTGCCTCCGCCCTGCTCCCTCATGGCCCGGAACTCGTGCTTCAAACACTGCAGGGTACCCTTGACGTTCGTATCGAAGACCGACTGGTAACTCTCGTCAGTCATCTCGGTCACCGAGCCGGGTGTTCCTTCGATGCCGGCGTTGTTGAAGGCAACATCGATCCGTCCGAACCTGACGATCGCGCGGTCGGCGATGTTCTTCACCTCCGCGTCGCAACGAACGTCGGCACACACGAACTCGACCTGGGCACCAAGATCGCCGAGCTCTCCGGCAAGCTGCTCGCCGGCGTCCATGTGGCGGCCTGAGACGACAAGATTTGCACCCTCACGGGCATACGCGAATGCGGCGGCGCGGCCGATACCCGTGAGCGCACCCGTAATAACGACAACGGGAACAGACAACCTCAAGACCCCTTTCCAATCACCTGACAGTCCGTTCCCGCTGGCGAAGGATCTAAGCGCACAACTCCGTCTGCCGAGCTCGTTTCTCGGCAGGACCTCGGCCTGTGGATGAGCGCCTTCGCCCACACCGAGTTCGAGGCGGTCCAGCTCATCCCGGCCGTCCTGCTTACGCAGTTCATGCCGTGTGGCATCCTGACCCCCAACACGAGATGATCCCCGTCCTCTATGAGATCAGCATCGTCATGCCCATGTCCTACGTGGTCGACGCCTCGACGGAGATCCCGAGGGCGGTGACGTAGTCACGCGAACTCACCGGGAGTGGTCATGGCAGTGAAACTGAACCGGAGGTCCTACGAGCACGCTCGAGCCCTGATCGAGAATCGGCGGGTGGTGCTGGACGACGGGGACGACTGGAGCGAGCACCGGCCGTCAGTGCGGCGGGAGAACGAGTTCCTCGATGAACACGGTTTCGAGGAGTACCAGAAGTGGTTCCTGGGCATCGACGACGAGGCTGGCGAAAATCGGAAGGCCCGGTACAGGTTCTCTTGCGGAGACTTCGAGAACGTCGACCGGTGCGGCGTCCTGTCAGCCGAGTCGAGGGCCGGACAGTGCGGTCATCTCGACATCGAACACGCCGCGGCCCACCTTCATGGAATGCTCGACATGGCACGCGCCGGATAGGCGGCGACGTCGGGGCAGGCGCCGGGACGGCCGGTGGCTCGCCACTTCGTGCGGCTCGCCACGTGAAAAACGATCCTCACAGGAGGCCCGCTATGCCGGTGATCGGTGTGACCAGGTTCGTGCGCTTTTTCCGGATCGCCGCCGGACTGGACATCGACAAGAACGACCTGAAGCGCTACAGCGACTTCGTCAACGACAAGATCTACGATCTCCTCCTCATGGCGCAGGCCACCGCGAAGGCCAACAGCCGAGATGTCATCCAGCCGTGGGACCTGCCCATCACCAAAGGTCTCCAGGAGAGCACCCACCGGTTCCGCGATCTCGATGAGGAGATCGAGCTGCGTCCCATCCTGGAAATGATCGCGGCTCGGCCCCCGCTGGACGCGGCCCTGAGCGACGAGACGACCGACCGCCTTCCCCTGATCGTCGGTGGACTCAGCCTCGCGCTCGCCAAGGCCTTCACGATCATCGAGCCCGGCGTCAAGCAGCCCGCGACCGAGGAATGGGAACGAGCCCGCCGGACCTTCGACCTCCTGCTCTGAGGTAACGGTCGGTCTGACGTGGCGGTCGTCGGGGTGGCCAGAAGGCCCGTCTGGTCGGCAGAGCGAGGTTCGGCGGAAACCCGGCGACCCGCCGATCGCGCCCCGATCTTGTGGGTGGCGAGCGTGCCTCGTTGCAGCTCAGGGGCAGCTCCCTCGGTGATGCCCCCGGTGGGGACCTTTCGTAAACGCATTGCCACTTTCGTAAACGCATTGCCAGCAGCGGCGGTCGTGGCACCGCCTCCTGCGGGGGACGCCTCGGCGACGGCGTGGCCTGCGGGAACGCCCGCAGTGTCGATCGCCCGACCGAGGGCACGCCACGCGAACGCTGTGCCCGGGAGGCGGCCCACAGCGACCATGTCAGATATCCCCTGGGCTGGGCTGTCAAGCGGGCTGGGACAGGTAGATCTCGGCGTCCGGGCCGCGGCGATATCGGCGTCCGTCCGTTCGCCGGAGGTCGGCAGGCGAACCTCGATGTCGTTGGCGACCGCCGTCACCCCGCGTACCCGCTTACCGCGTTCTCGGCTAGCCACTTCTTCGTGTAGGTGTCCACCCAGCCAGTCAGCGTCACCACGCCGCCCTTGACGATGACGCCGATCTCGTTGGGCTGCACCGGGGCGTCCCACTTCAGCTCTTCGAGAACATCCTGCTGTATTTGCTCGTCAGTTCGAGCTGCCGCTGCGGTGGTCACCTGTCCTCGCTCTCCGTCACCGCGCCGGCCGGACATCATCGCAAGGAGTTGATCTGACACTATCCGGTCGCAGCCGTGGGTCGGTTCAGGAAACCGGGGCGGCGACTGGCCGTGTACTGGCTCAGATGCCAGGCTTTGTCGCATATATCAGGTCCAGCATTCCATGCAGGTGGGCAGCGGCCTGCTCGATGTCGAGGTACTTGTACTGCCCGGCTCTGGACTCGGCGGTCAGGACGCCGCAGCGGTGCACGTTCTCGAAGTCACCGTACGGGAACTTGTAACGACCCTTCCGATCTTCACCGACCTCGTCATCGATCCCTAGATACCACTTCTTATATTCACCGAAGCCGTGCTCGTCAATGAATCTGTTCTCCTGCGCGGCGGACGGCTGGTGCTCGCTCCAGTCATCCCTGCCGTCCAGCACCACCTTCCGATCTTCGACCAGTTTCCGGGCGTGCTCGTAGGATCTACGATTCAGCTTCACCGACATGATTATGATCTTCCTTCACCGACATGAGTATGATCTTCCTTGCGTCCAAGGTCAGCGGATGACCACCCGCCGCCGGTTCGCAGGGCCGGGGTAGTGGGACGCCCGATCTTTCGACGCGTGGTTGGCGGCGAATCGTCCCGGTGGCCAGTGTGAAACAGTCACCCCCGCTGCGCAACAGGTGGAGGTTCCCGAGATCATCCGATCGGTCGGGATTAAGATGCGGGCGCATCGGTACCAGCACCGGCAGGGAAGCGTGTCGGATATCGAGGCATAACATTGATAACGGGGTCGTATCCAGAGTTTTAGACGTCGGCCGCCAGCGGACTGTGGGAGTGTTGTTTCCTTCAGTCGGTGGTGGGCATCAACCGAATCTTGCCGCCGAGTGGGCAGGGGGCAGCGTCGTGTCGAATCGTCTGTTCCGTGACCGCCGGGACGCCGGCCGATATCTGGCTGGTTTGCTGGCGCAGTACCGGGGCCGTCCCGATGTGCTGGTCCTGGGGCTCCCCCGCGGTGGGGTGCCGGTCGCCTACGAGGTTGCCAACGATCTCGGCGCGCCGCTCGACGTGTTCGTTGTGCGCAAGCTGGGGGTCCCGGACCACGAAGAAGTGGCGATGGGCGCGATGGCCAGCGGTGGGGTACTGGTCCTCAACGACGACGTTGTCCGCGGTCTGAACCTCTCCCCGGAGGTGATCCAGCGGGCGGCGGAGGAGGAGGGCCGGGAGGTGCTGCGCCGGGAACAGGCCTACCGGGAAGGCCGGCCGATGCCGGACGTGGCGGCCAAGACCGTCATCCTCGTCGACGACGGCCTGGCCACGGGCGCGAGTATGCGCGCCGCCGTCCAGGCTCTGCGGCAGCACCAGCCGGCCCGGATCGTCGTCGCCGTGCCGGCGGCACCCTCCTCCACCTGCCGCGAGCTGGAGGCGCTGGCGGACGAGGTGGTGTGCGCGACAACGCCGTCGCCGTTCTTCGCGGTCGGGCAGTCCTACTGGGACTTCACCCAGACCACCGACGAGGCGGTGCGCGGCCTGTTGCGCGCGGCGGCGACGTCCCGGCTTCCCGAGGGAGCCGGGGTGTATCGCACGGAGGCGGCCGTCGTCCGGTCCGAGATTGTGCCGGTCCAGGACGGCGTCCCGGCCGACGACGTCCTGTTCGACCTGGTCGGTGATGCCGATGTGGTGTTGATCGGGGAAGCGTCGCACGGCACCTACGAGTTCTACGCCGCCCGCGCCGCGATGACTCGGCGGCTGATCGAGGAGAAGGGGTTCTGCGCGGTGGCGGCCGAGGCGGACTGGCCGGACGCCTACCGGGTGAACCGGTTCGTCCGCGGTCACAGCGAGGATGTGACCGCCGCGGAGGCGTTGCGTGGCTTCGAACTTTTCCCGACCTGGATGTGGCGTAACACCGTCGTACTCGACTTCGTCGGCTGGCTCCGTGAGCGCAACGACCGGTTCGGCGCCGAAGAACGAGCCAAGGCCGGTTTCTACGGACTCGACCTGTACAGCCTCTACCGTTCCATCCAGGAGGTCGTCGCCTATCTGGACCGGGTCGACCCGGCCGCCGCCAGGCGTGCCCGCGAGCGGTACGCCTGCCTCGACCACTACGGCGGTGACGGTCAGGTCTACGGCTACGCCGCCGCATTCGGCGCCGGCGACACCTGCGAGCGGCAACTGGTCGACCAGCTCGTCGACCTGCAGCGGCACGCCGCCGATTACACCGTGCACGACGGACCGCTCGCCGCGGACGACTTCTTCTACGCGCAGCAGAACGCCCGCACTGTCAGGTCCGCGGCCGACTACTACCGATCCATGTTCACCGGCCGGGTCTCCTCCTGGAACCTGCGCGACTGGCACATGGCCGACACCCTGGACGCGCTGCGCGCCCACCTAGGCCGGCAACGCACCACCCCAGCAAAGATCGTCGTATGGGCGCACAACTCCCACGTCGGGGACGCCACCGCGACCGAGGTCGCGACCCGCGGCGAACTCACCCTCGGCCAGATCGCCCGCGCCCGCCACCCCGGCGACTGCCGGCTGGTCGGCTTCACCACCTACACCGGCACCGTGACCGCCGCCAGCGACTGGGACGCCCCGGCCGACCGTAAACGGGTCCGCCCAGCGCTTCCCGACAGCCTGGAGGAACTGTTCCACGAGGTCGGCGAGAAGGAGTTCCTCGTACCGCTCGGCTCCGCCGAATGGGCCGCCAAAGTACTGACCTCGGCCCGGTTGGAACGCGCCATCGGCGTGATCTACCGCCCCGACACCGAACGGTCCAGCCACTACTTCCGCGCCCGGGCCGCCGACCAGTTCGACGCCATCATCCATATCGACGAGACCCGCGCGGTCGAACCGCTCGAACGCACCGCCCGCTGGGACAGCGGCGAACCGTCGGAGACCTACCCGTTCGCCGCGTGACAGCTGACCGCGTCGGACGGCGCACCGTGGAGATCCCCCGGCCGGGCAAGCCGCTGTTCCCGGGTGGCATCACGAAGGCGCAGCTGGCCGGCTACTACGCGCAGGATCGCCGAGGTGATGCTGCCGCATCTCGCCGGCCGACCGCTCAACCTTGAACGCTACCCGGACGGCATCCACGGTCAGCGGATCATCCAGCAGCGCGCCGGCACCCACTTCCCCGCCTGGATCTGCCGGGTCACCGTCCCGAAGGAGCTGGGCACCGTCCGGTTCGCGCGGCAACCACGTTGTGGTCCCGCTGTGCCGCCGAGCCGGGTTCGATGTGGTCCGCCGGTTCGCGCGGGACGTGGCACGGGTCGCGGCGGCGCACGACCCCTGGCGGCTTACCGTCGAGCAGCGTAAGACGGCCCTGCCCGGCCGGCTGCAGCGTGGCGGCGATCCCTGGCAGGCCATCTTCTCCCACGTCGGCGCGGCCCGTCGCGGACTGGACGAGATCCTCAGGGACACCAAGTCCACCTGCTCCGCAACGGCGATGGACGGGCCGGGACCCCTTCCGATCGGCCGGGATCCCTCCGCGCGGTTTTGCGCCGCGCCCGCAGCGGGAACGGGATTTAGTGGCGAAACGCTCGACGGGCCGAACCGGTTGGGCCGATATCGGGCAGTGTGGCGGACTGCGTCTGGCTCACACCAGGGCGACCCTGCTGACCCGGACAATCGCGGGCCCTCGGCGTCGAAACATTCGACCCGGCCCGTTCAGCTCGTTCCCCGAAGGGGCACGCAATGGCGAAGGCAGTCGGTATTGATCTGGGTACGACCAACTCGGTGATCGCCGCGTGGGAGGGCGGTGCGGCAAGAGTCATTCCGAACGCGGAGGGTTCGCGGACGACTCCGTCGGTGGTGGCGTTCGCGGAGAGCGGTGAGCGGCTGGTCGGGCAGCTGGCCAGGCGGCAGGCGATCCTCAACCCGAAGGCGACGATCTACTCGGCGAAGCGGTTCATCGGCCGGCACTACGACGAGATCAGCGAAGAGGCCAAGGCGGTCACCTTCGACGTCGTCGCGGGCCCCGGTGGCGCGGTCCGCTTCACGGTGCGGGACAAGCTGTACTCGCCGGAGGAGATCAGCGCGCTGGTGCTGCGCAAGCTCGCCGATGACGCCGCGAAGAACCTTGGCGAGAAGGTCACCGAGGCGGTCGTCACCGTGCCCGCCTACTTCAACGACGCGCAACGCACCGCCACCAGGGACGCGGGCCGGATCGCCGGTCTGGAGGTACTGCGGATCATCAACGAGCCGACCGCGGCTGCGTTGGCGTACGGGCTGGACAAGCGCGGCCACGAGACCGTGCTGGTCTTCGACCTCGGCGGGGGCACCTTCGACGTCAGCATCCTGGACGTCGGCGACGGCGTGGTCGAGGTCCGGGCCACGGCCGGCGACAGCCACCTGGGTGGCGACGACTTCGACCGCCGTCTGGTCGACCATCTCGCCGACGAGTTCCAGCGGGACCAGGGCGTCGATGTGCGCCGGGATCCGCAGGCGTTGCAACGCCTGTTCGAGGCTGCGGAGAAGGCCAAGGTCGAGCTGAGCTCGGTGACGCAGACCCAGGTGAACCTGCCGTTCATCACCGCGGACGCGTCCGGGCCGAGGCACCTGACCACCGCGGTCATGCGGTCGACGTTCGAGCAGATCACCGTCGATCTGGTGGAGCGGACGATGGGACCGGTCACCCAGGCGATGGAGGACGCCAAGGTGACCGCCGACGACCTCGACGAGGTAATCCTCGTCGGTGGCGCGACCCGGATGCCGGCGGTGCAGACACGGGTCCGTCGGCTGACCGGCGGCAAGGAACCGAACATGAGCGTCAACCCCGACGAGGTCGTCGCGCTGGGCGCGGCGATCCAGGCCGGGGTACTCAAGGGCGAGGTCTCCGACGTGCTCCTGCTCGACGTCACCCCGCTGTCGCTGGGCGTCGAGACCCGCGGCGGCCTCATGACGAAGATCGTCGAACGGAACACGACGATCCCGGTTCGGCGCTCAGAGGTGTTCTCGACCGCGGAGGACAACCAGCCGGCTGTGGACATTGTGGTGCTGCAGGGGGAGCGGGAGCGGGCCGCGGACAACCGGGTGCTCGGCCGGTTCCGCTTGGAGAACATCCGGCCGGCGCCCCGGGGCGAGCCGCAGATCGAGGTCACGTTCGACATCGACGCGAACGGCATCCTCAATGTCACCGCCCGCGACTCCGACACTGGCGCGCAGCAGTCCATCACGATCAGCGAGACCTCCAACCTGCCCAAGGACGAGGTCGAACGGATGATCTCCGAAGCGGAGCGGCACCGGAACGAGGACCAGGCCCTGCGGGCGGCGATCGACGCCCGCAACGAACTGGACTCGGTCGCCTACCAGGTCGAGCGGCTTCTGGCCGACCTCGGCGACGCCGCACCGCCGCACGAGAAGGCCCGCGCCGGGATGCTCGTCGCCGACGCCCGGCAGGCCGTCAAGGAGGAGGCGCCGCTGGACCGGGTCCGGTCGCTGAGTTCGGACCTGCAGCAGGTCTACCACGGCCTCGCGGCCAGCCGAACCGGCCCGACCGGCCCCGGCCCGACCGGCCCCGCTCCTGGCGCCCCCGGAAAGCAGCCTCCGCCCGCCGGCGGACCGACCGACGCGGACGATGTCATCGACGCCGACTTCGACCGTGGCTGATCGCGTGATGTCGACCGAGGGGCAGCAGCGCCCGCAGGACGCCTCCACCGAGGTGCCCACCGTCGCAACCGAAGCACGCGCCGCCGAGGCTCCGGCCGGCGACGCGGCCCGCGACGCTGGCTCGGCCGCCGCCGGCCGGGTGGGCGAGTTGGAGGACCGCTGGCGCCGGGCTGCCGCCGACCTGGAGAACCTGCGCAAACGGTTCGCCCGGGAGGTGGAGCGGGACCGTGAGGCCGAGAAGGCCCGCATCGCCCGCGCCTGGCTGCCGGTGCTCGACCACCTCGAACTCGCGCTCGCCAACGCCGACGCCGACCCCCGCTCGATCGTGGCGGGCGTCCGGGCCGTGCGGGACCAGGCCGTCGACGTGCTGGACCGGCTCGGCTATCCACGCCACGACGAGGTAGGGGTGCCGTTCGACCCGGCCCGGCACGACGCGCTGAGCGTGGTCGAGGAGCCCGGCATGCCGCCCGGCACGGTGGTGGACGTGGTGCGCCCCGGCTACGGCGACGGCGGCCGGCAGTTGCGCCCCGTCGGCGTCGCCGTCAGCCGACCACCAGCCGACGATGCCGACGGCGGGCAACGGTCCCCGGCCCGGCCCGGCTCCCCGCAGGAGCGGGCGCCAGGCCCGCAGGGCCGGGAGCCGGGCCGCGGAGGGCGTGACGCCAGCGGATCCGCGGAGTGACCGGCGGTGGCCCGCGACTACTACGAGATTCTCGGTGTCGGCCGGGACTCGAGCGCCGAGGAGATACAGCAGGCTTACCGCAGGCTCGCCCGCCGCTACCACCCGGACGTGAACTCCGATCCGGCCGCGGAGGAGCGGTTCAAGGAGATCGGTGAGGCCTACCACGTGCTGTCCGACCCGAAGACGAGGGCGCGCTACGACCGGTTCGGCCCGGACTTCCGACGGATCCCCGAGGACTATGAGGAGCGGGTGGCCGCCGGGGCGGGCGGGGGCTGGGTAGGCGGCGGTCCGGCCCGGCCCCGGGGTGTCCGGGTCGAACCCGGCTTCGGCACGGACTTCGGCGCCCGCGCCGGCGGCGCCGGCTTCGAAGACATCTTCGGCGACATCTTCGGCGCCCGCGGCGCGGCCGGGCCGATCCCCGGCGCCGATCAGGAAGCCGAGCTCGAGCTGACGGTCGAGGAGGCATACCGGGGTGGCCGCCGCCGGGTGACCCTGGCCGGCCCCGACGGGCCTCGCAGCTACCAGGTCACCATCCCGGCCGGGGTGGTGGACGGGCAGCGGATCCGGCTGGCCGGGCAGGGTGGCCGGTCAGCCGGCGGCGGGCAGCCCGGCGACCTGTACCTGCGGGCGCGGATAGCGCCGCACCCCCGCTACCGGCCGGACGGCCGGGACATCCACGTCACGTTGCCGGTCACCCCGTGGGAGGCGGCGCTCGGCGCGACGGTCCCGGTGATCACTCCCGGCGGCAAGGTCAAGGTGCACGTGCCGGCCGGGTCGTCGAGCGGCCGGCGGCTGCGCCTGCGGGGCGAGGGACTACCGAACCCCGCCGGACGGCCGGGCGACCTGTACGCCGAGGTCAGTGTGGCGGTGCCGGCGAGGCTGACCGATCGGGAGCGCGCACTGTTCCAGGAACTGGCGGCCGTGTCGACCTTCGACCCGAGGAGGGGGTCCCGAGGATGAGCATCCGATCCCCGTCCCAGCGGCGGGCAGTGCCGTCGGCACCGGCCGGCCGGCCTCGCTATCCGCTGGCGCCGATCCGCAGGTTGACGCTGGAGACGGTCGTCCACCGCAGTGGCCTGCACCCCGACCTGCTCCGCCGGTTCGTGACGCTCGGCTTGCTGAACGCCACCCGGGACGCCCGCGGAGAGCTCTGGTTCCCGCTGGACACGCTGGCAACGATCGCCAGGATCCAGCGGCTGCGGGCCGGGCTCTGCCTGAACTACGCCGCGATCGGCCTCGTCCTGGACCTGCTCGACCGCATCGATGCACTGGAAGCCGCGCTGCGCAGCAGCACACCCGCTCGACCGCCGACAGCCGCGAGGAGCACACCACCATGGACATGAACCGGCTGACCCAGAAGTCACAGGAGGCGTTGCAGGCCGCCCAGTCCGCAGCCACGCGGCTGGGGCATACCGAGGTCGACGGCGAGCACCTGCTGCTCGCCCTGCTCGACGCACCCGAGGGGCTGGTACCGAAGCTGCTCGGGCAGGCCGGCGCCGACACCGCGGCGCTGCGCGCCGCTGTCGAGACGGACCTGGCCCGCCGGCCGAAGGTGACCGGGCCTGGCGCCCAGCCGGGACAGGTCTTCGTCACCCAGCGGCTGGCCCGGCTGCTGGACGCGGCCGAACGTGAGGCCAAGCGCCTCAAGGACGAGTACGTGTCGGTGGAGCATCTCCTCCTTGCGCTGGCCGAGGAGGGCACCGGCACCACGGCCGGCCGCCGGCTGACGGAGCACGGGATCACCCGGGAGTCGTTCCTGGCCGCGCTCAGCGGAGTCCGCGGCCACCAGCGGGTCACCTCGGCAACGCCGGAAGGCGCCTACGAGGCCCTGGAGAAGTACGGCCGGGACCTGGTCGAGCAGGCGCGAACGGGCACCCTCGACCCGGTGGTGGGCCGAGACGCCGAGATCCGCCGGGTGATCCAGATCCTGAGCCGCAAGACGAAGAACAACCCGGTACTGCTCGGCGACCCGGGTGTCGGGAAGACCGCGATCGTGGAGGGCCTGGCCCAGCGGATCGTGCGCCGCGACGTGCCGGAGGGGCTGCGCGACAAGACCATCTTCGCGTTGGACATGGGCTCGCTGGTGGCCGGTGCCAAGTACCGCGGCGAGTTCGAGGAGCGGCTGAAGGCCGTGCTCGCCGAGGTGAAGGCCGCCGAGGGGCGGGTCCTGCTGTTCGTCGACGAGCTGCACACGGTGGTCGGCGCCGGCGCGGCCGAAGGTGCGATGGACGCCGGCAACATGCTCAAGCCGATGCTGGCCCGCGGCGAGCTGCACATGATCGGCGCGACCACGCTGGACGAGTACCGCAAGCGGGTCGAGTCCGACGCCGCGCTGGAACGCCGGTTCCAGCCGGTGATGGTCGACGAGCCGAGCGTCGAGGACACCATCTCGATCCTGCGTGGCCTGCGCGAGCGGTTCGAGGTCTTCCACGGGGTGAAGATCTCCGACCGGGCGCTGGTCGCCGCCGCGACACTGAGCCACCGATACATCACCGACCGGTTCCTGCCGGACAAGGCGATCGACCTGGTCGACGAGGCCTGCGCCCGGCTGCGGACCGAGATCGACTCGATGCCCGCCGAGCTCGACGAGATCACCCGCCGGGTGACCCGGCTGGAGATCGAGGAGGCCGCGCTGGCCACCGAGACCGACCCGGCCAGCAAGGTACGGCTCGACGAGCTGCGCCGCGAACTCGCCGACCTGCGCGCCGAGGCGGACGCCAAGCGTGCCCAGTGGGAGGCCGAACGCCACGCGATCAAGCGGGTCCAGGAGCTGCGCGAGGAACTGGAACGAGTCCGCCGCGAAGCAGATGAAGCCGAACGGGCGTACGACCTGAACCGGGCCGCCGAACTGCGCTACGGCCGGCTGCGCGAACTGGAACGGCGGCTGTCGGCGGAAGAGGAGCAGCTCGCCGCCAAGCAGGGCGACCACCGGCTGCTGCGCGAGGTCGTCACCGCCGACGAGATCGCCGAGATCGTCGCCGTCTGGACCGGTATCCCGGTCGCCCGGCTGCAGGAGACCGAACGGGACAAGCTGCTGCGCCTGGACGAGATCCTGCGGGAGCGGGTGGTCGGTCAGGACGAGGCGGTCGGGCTCGTCGCGGACGCGATCATCCGGGCGCGGTCCGGGATCCGGGACCCGCGCCGGCCCATCGGCTCCTTCGTCTTCCTCGGGCCCACCGGCGTCGGCAAGACCGAGCTGGCCAGGACCCTGGCGGCGGCGCTGTTCGACACCGAGGAGAGCATGATCCGGCTCGACATGAGCGAGTACCAGGAACGGCACACGGTCAGCCGGCTGGTCGGCGCTCCGCCCGGCTACGTCGGGTACGAGGAAGGCGGTCAGCTCAGCGAGGCGGTCCGGCGCAAGCCGTACTCGGTGGTGCTCTTCGACGAGATCGAGAAAGCGCACCCGGACGTGTTCAACATCCTGCTGCAGGTCCTGGACGACGGCCGGATCACCGACGCCCAGGGCCACCGGGTCGACTTCCGCAACACCGTCGTCATCATGACCTCGAACATCGGCTCCGGATACCTGCTCGACGGGCTCGACGACACCGGCCAGATCAGGCCCGAGACCGAGGCCCGGGTGATGGCCGAACTACGCGGCCACTTCCGCCCCGAGTTCCTCAACCGGATCGACGACATCATCCTGTTCCGGCCGTTGACTCTCCCCGACCTCGAAAAGATCGTCGACCTGCAGTTCTCCGACCTGCGCCAGCGGCTCACCGAACGGCGCATCACGCTGGAGCTGACCGAGGCCGGTCGCCGCCTGATCGCCGAACGGGGGTTCGACCCGGTCTACGGCGCCCGGCCGCTGCGCCGGTACATCTCGCACGAGGTGGAGACCCGGATCGGCCGGGCGCTGCTGCGCGGCGAGGTCACCGAAGGCAGCGCAGTGCGGCTCGACGCCCACGACGGCGAACTGGCCGTCACCTACGAGAAGGCCGCGGCCCGGCACGGACTCGCCGCCTGAGGACCCGCCCTCGGCCGTTGGCTCCCGGCTGCCGCCCTCGGCCGCTGGCCGGCGGGACGAGAGGCGGCGCGGAAAGAAGGACGACGTGGTGGCGGTGAACATCGGCAGGTTCGGACTCTGGACCACCAGCGCGAGATGGCCAGACGATCCGCGGGAGCGCGCGGACGCCGCCGCCGACGTCGACGCGCTCGGCTTCGGCGCGGTCTGGCTTGGCGACGCGACCGCGGACCTCGGACTGCCGGCGGCCCTGCTGGACGCCACCCGCCACCTCGGCGCAGTGACCGCCATCCTCAACGTCTGGACCGAACCCACGGACATCGTGGCCGCCAGCTACGCTCGGGTGACGAAGTCCCGCCCGAACCGGCTGCTGCTCGGGTTCGGCACCGGCTACCCGGCGTTCGCCGGCGAAGGCTACTGGTACCCCTACCAGGCCGTGGTCGACCACCTCGACCGGCTCGACGTCGAGCGGCCCACGGTCCCCAGGGACGTACGAGTGCTCGCCGCGCTGGGCCCGCAGATGCTGAGATTCGCCGCCACGCACACCGCCGGGGCCCACCCGTACCTGGTGACCCCGCAGCACACCTCATGGGCCCGGGACATCCTCGGCGCCGGCCCGCTGCTCGCCCCGGAGCAGAAAGTCATCCTGACCACCGATCCGGCCCAGGCGCGGACGATCGCCCGCCGCGTCCTGTCTATCTACCTGGCGTTGCCGAACTACACCGACAACCTGGCGCGATTCGGGTTCAGCGCGGACGACTTCGCCAGCGGTGGCAGCGACCGCCTGGTCGACAGCCTGGTCGCCTGGGGAGACCTGGACCGGATCCGGAGCCGAGTCGACGAGCACCACCAGGCGGGCGCCGACCACGTCGCCCTTCAGGTCCTCACCGACTCTCCGGACACCCTGCCCAGAGCGCAGTGGCGCAGCCTCGCCACCGGCCTGGGCCTACGGCCCTGACCAAGGAAAGGTGTCAACCAACGTCGGTGGCCCCAGCGCGGATCGCCGGCACCGCCGGTCCCGACATGCGGTTGCTTCAGCCAGCGGCGAGTCTCGGAGGGTGCACGCGCTGCAGAACGGTCACGATCATGGCTGAATCGAGCGGGCAGGATGCCGCTGCCTCGCCGGCCTCGCCGGGCGGGCCGTCGGCGCTGGGCAACCTGAATCGGCCCGAGTCCCCACCGCTGCGGCTGCTGCTCGGCGCGCAGTATGTGCTGCTCTACCTGATTTCGGTCGTGCTGTTGGCCGTGGGCGCCGGCGTGCTGTATCTCACGCTGGCCACCGTGCTGCACGGCAGCGGTTCCTGGACGGCACGTTTCGTCGTCGCCATCGAGGAACTGCTTCTCATTCTCATCATCGTGGAAATTCTGGTGACCATCGAAACGAGACTCGAGGGCGGGCGGCTGCAACTCGAGCCGTTCATCATCGTCGGTATCATCGCGTTGGTGCGCCACGTACTGTCGGTCGTAGTCGTCCTGACCATCCCGGAGACACCGGCGGAGAGTCGGCAGCGGCTGATTGAGTTGGCAGTCGACGCGGGGGCGGTCTTCGTCCTGATTGCCGCGCTGGCATTGGCTCGCTGGTCGCAGCGGCGATTCGACACCGGTGAGCCCGGGTAACCGGGAGCGATTCCGGACCACCGATTTCACCCTGGGCCGCAAACCGCATATAGCGGGATGACCTACCCCAGGGCAACGACAGCACGACCCGGCGGCCACGTTCCACGCCGCCGGTTCGCGGGCATATCCGTAGCGCATGGGCCGACTGCCAAGCGGGAAGGGGGCACCAGCCGTGGTCTGGACCGGGATCCGGACCCGAAACAGCGGACCGGGACGCGGACGGTTGACGACGGCCACGACGAGGACCGCCGGCGGCGAGCTGGCGGTGGTGCGGTGCGAGCGTTGCGGCCGGGCCAACCGGGTGCCTGCGGCCAGCGAGGGAATCCCGCGGCGCGGTCACTGCCACGCCCGCTACCCTGGGTCGTGGAGGCCGGCGAGCGGAAATTTCCTGAGCTCGCGGAGCAGGCGACCATTCCCATCCTGGTCGACCTGCGGGCGCCGTGGTACGGGCCGTGCAGGATCGTCGGCCCGGCGCTGGAACAGGTCACTCGGAACCTCGCCGGCCGGCCGAAACTCGTCAAGGTGAATGTGGACGAGAACCCCCGCATCACGCAGCGATTCTCGGCGCAGGCGATCCCAACCCTGCTGGTGTTGAACCGGGCCGCCGTCGTCGGCCGAAGGGCAGGTGCGGCACCGGCACCGGCATCGCGGGACCGGGTGGAAACGGTGATCGCCGCCGCGACCTCGACCGGGCCTCCTCGACCATCGGGAAGCGCTGCTTGATCGGAGTACCGCCGTGCTAATACCGGACCCGACCCAGCTGACCGAAACTCCGGATCTGCACGGCGCGTATCCACGGCTGTCGGCCGACCAGGTCAAGATCCTGGCCACCCGGGGTGAACGTCGCCACGTGCGCCGCGGACAAGTACTGATCCGGGAGGGCGAGCGGACCGACCAGTTCCTGGTCGTCCTGCGGGGCAAGGTGCTGGTGATCACGGGCTACGGCGGCGACGACGCGCGGGTAATCCGCGTGCACGGCCCAGGCCGCTTCCTCGGCGAACTCGGTCTCCTGACGGGACAGGTCGCGTTCTCCACCGCGATGCCCGGCGAGGATGCAGAAGTCCTCGCGGTGCCGCTGGAGGCACTGACAGAAGTGGTGCAACGGGACAACGCGCTCGGCGATCTGATCGTACGTGCCTACTTCCTGCGCCGCGAGTTGCTCATCGGCATGGAAGCCGGTTTCCGGATCATCGGCTCCCACTACTGCGCGGACACCCGGCGGCTGCGAGAGTTCGCCGGCCGCAACCGGCTGCCGCACCGGTTCGTGGACCTGGAGCAGGACAGCGACGCGGACAAGGTCCTGCGAAGCCTTGGCCTCGGGCCAGCGGACACCCCGGTGGTGATCTGGCGGAAGGGACCGCAGGGGCTGGTGCTGCGTAACCCCAGCAACGCCGAACTGGCCCGGGCGATCGGCGTGACGGTGCTGCGTCCGGAGACGTCAGTGCGGGATCTGCTCGTGATCGGGGCGGGACCGGCCGGGCTCGCAGCAGCCGTGTACGGGGCGTCGGAAGGTCTGGCCACGACGGCGCTGGACGCGATCGCCACCGGCGGTCAGGCGGGAACGTCCTCCCGGATCGAGAACTACCTGGGCTTCCCGGCCGGGATCTCCGGAGCGGAACTGGCCGAGCGGGCGGCCATCCAGGCACGAAGGTTCGGGGCGGAGATCAGCGTGCCGGCCGAGGCGGTTGCGCTGGTACCGGACGGTGAGCTGTACGTCGTCCCGGTGGACTGCGGCGGCCGGCGGATGGAGGTCGTCAGCCGGACCGTGGTGATCGCCACCGGTGCCCGGTACCGCAGGTTGGACGCGCCCGGCATCGGGGAGTTCGAGGGCACGTGCGTGCACTACGCGGCGACCCTGATCGAGGCCAAGCTCTGCGCCCAGCGCCCGGTCGCGGTCGTCGGCGGCGGCAACTCCGCCGGGCAGGCCACAGTCTTCCTGGCGGAGATCGCACCGGTGGTTCACCTGGTGGCCCGCGAAGACGACCTCGGCGAAAACATGTCGCGCTACCTGGTGGACCGGATCAGGCGCCATCCCCGGGTCGTCGTCCACCCCCACAGCCGGGTAAGGCGGGCCGTGGGACACGGCTCGTTGGAGGCACTCGTCATCGAGGACGACCACTCCGGCGGACGGCGCTCGATACCCGCCGAGGTCCTCTTCGTCTTCATCGGCGCACAGCCGTGCACCCGCTGGCTCGCCGACACGGTCGCGCTGGACGACAGCGGCTTCATTCTGACCGGGGTGGACGCGGAGCCGGCCGCACGTGGGGAGGTCTGGCAGAACCTCGACCGCCCGCCGCGCAAGTTGGAAACCAGCCGGCCCGGCGTCTTCGCCGTCGGAGACGTTCGACACGGCGCCGTCCGACGGGTCGCCTCAGCCGTCGGCGACGGTGCCACCGCCATCCGCATGCTGCACGAACACCTCGAACACACCGGAAGTCGGGCCTCCTGACGCCCTGTACGGAACGTTGCGGGTGTCGTCGACAGTGTGCAGGAGGGTGGTGGTGGCTTCGGCGACGAGGTCGGGATCGACGGCGTCCATGAGTCTGGCGCCGAGGACCCGGGCGGCGGAGCGTAGGACCCGCAGGATCGCGACGGTGATGGCCAGGCCGACGACGGGATCAGCCCAGGGCCACTCGCTGGGTTCGACACGTCCCATAACCGCACGGCGCCCTCGCCACTGCCGACCGCGAGGGTGCGGCTGTCGGACGAGAACACGACCGCGTTCACCAGGTCGGTGGGGCCGGTCAGCGGCTTGCCAAGCGGCGTGGCTGTGGTGATCGCACCGCCAGGTCCCGCCGAGGCCGTCGCCGGTTGGCCAGCCGCCGGCTGCCTGGCCGTGGGGGTCGCGTCACCCGCGCCCGGTGAAGCCGTAAGCGCGTGGGCGGCTGGCGTTTCACCCCCCGTGCCGCCGCCGCTGGTCAGGACGACCGTCGTCACCACGGTGGCGAGCACGACGGTGACAGCGGCGGCGAAGGCGGCGGTAAGCCCTCGGCGGCGGCTGCGTCGTGGCCGGGCCGTGGGCACAGAAGCCGGCGACGAGGGGTGGTCCAGCGCCGGTCCCTGCGCGGCGAGCCGCGTCATGACCGTGTCGGTCGGCGTCGGCCCGTGCGCCTCGACAGGCGCCCGCTCCGCGTGAAGGGGTGGCGACGGCGGCGCCCAGGCCGTGTCCAGCGGCGCGCGGCGCGTCCCGAGCGGCGGTGTCGGTCCCGACCCGCGGGGAGTCGGCGGAAGGGATCCGCCGGAGGCCGGCCGCGTCATGACGACGTGTCGACGTTCAGGCCTCGGGCGGGGCGCCGCCGGTCGTTTCCTCCGGTTCGGTCAGCGCCGCCCGCCAGCCGCGGACGAACCCGTCGACGACCAGGTCGATGCCGCCGGGAATGCCATACAGACGTAGGTAGGAGAGCATCTCGAACTCGGCGATCAGGCGGCACGCCCGGACCCGCGCCGAAAGCTGACCCAGCATCGGGTTCTGGCGACGCAGATAGCCGGCCAGCGCGTCCAGGCTCGCCACCATGTAGTCGCCGCCGCGGCTGTCCACCGCCGGCTCCAGGGCCATGACCTGCTGTACGACGACCCGCTCGGGGCTCGCCGGGTACCAGATCTCGATCGCCCGCCGAATCCACGCGCGCAGCTCAGAGGCGGTCGGCTCCTCGAGCGCGAACAAGGCGCCGAACAGCTCGTCGACCTCGGCCTGCTTGCGCTCGACCAGCTCCAGCACCACGTCGGCCTTCGACGGGAAGTACTGGTAGAACGTCTGTCGACTGGCGCCCGCGGCCTGGGCGATGTCCTCGACGGTCGCCGACGCGTAGCCGAGGTCGACGATCACCTGGACCGCGGCGTCGAGAAGAAGCTGGCGAGTGAGCTGCTTCTGGCGCGCCCGCAGGCTCCCGGCCCCCGGAGCCTCCCGGTCCGTGCCTGGCATCGCACCTCGACTGTCGTCCAAAGCCGCCGTCGGGGAAGGACCTGCTCCGGTCGTCCCACGCCGGCAGAACCCTACCCGACCGCGCTCGCCGGTGCGGAGCGCGTGCCGCTTAGATAGGCCCGCGCCAGACGGGCAGGGTCGTCGAGCAAAGCGGCCGCCGCCCCGGCCATGACGATCTCCCCGTGCACCATGACGACCGCACGGTCGGCCGCGCCGAGTGCCAGCGCGACGTGCTGCTCGACCAGGATGACGCTCGCGGCGGTGCCGATGACGATGCGGCGGATCGTCGTCAGCAGCCGCTCGGTCACCAGCGGGGCGAGCCCCAGGCTCAGCTCGTCGATCAGCAGGACCTTCGGGCGCTGCGCCAGCGCTCGGCCGATCGCGAGCATCTGCTGCTCCCCACCCGAGAGCATGCCCGCGGCGACGTCGAGGCGGGGGCTCAGCTCCGGGAAGTAGCCGAGGACCTCCTCCAGGCCGAGGCCACCCCGCCGCGCCGCGAGGCGAAGGTGCTGCCGGGCGGTCAGGCCGCCGAACAGTGCCCGGTCGTCCGGCACGAGCACGAGTCCGCGCCGGGACCGGGCCGCCGGGCCGAGCCGGCTGACGTCCTCGCCGGGGTCGCCCAGCCGGACGGTGCCGCCGAGGCCGGGCAGCAGCCCGGCCAGCGTGGCCAGGGTCGTAGTCTTCCCCGCGCCGTTCGGCCCGAGGACGGCGAGGATCTCGCCCGTGCCGACCTCCAGCGACACCCGGTGAACGACGGGCCGGCCGGCGTGGCCGGCGGACAGGTCCCGGCAGGACAGCGCGCTGCTCACGGCGTCTCCGCCTCCCGGGCGCCGGGCACGGACCCGCCGGCCGTGAACCCGACCGGTGCCGGCTCGTCGTCGGCCGTCGGCCGGCCCGCGTCCCGCGGCTCGTCGCCGGCCGGTGAGCCGCCGCTGGCCGAGGGATGGCCGACGGCCGGCGGCAGGTCGCCGCCGCCGTGGTCCGGCGCGCCGAGATAGGCGGCCGCGACCCGCGGGTCGCGCTGGATCTCGGCCGGCGTGCCCACGGCGATCAGCTCGCCGAGGTCCAGGACGCAGACACGGTCGCAGAGGCTCATCACGAAGCTCATGTCGTGGTCGACCAGGAGCATCGCGACCCCTGCCGCGCGGACCACCCGCAGCCGGTCGGCGAGCCAGTCGCTCTCCCCGCTGTCGAGCCCGGCCGCCGGCTCGTCCAGCAACAGCAGATCCGGAGCGCCGGCCAGCGCCCGGGCCACGGCGACGAGCTGGCGCCGGCCCTGAGACAGCTCCGCGACGGGCCGGTGCCGGACATCCCCGAGGTCCAGCAGGGCGAGCACGCGGCCCACAGCGGACGTGCCGTCGGCGGCGGTGACGCGCGCCGGGTCGTGGCCGCGCCGGTCGGCCTCGGTCCCGACCAGGACGTTCTCCTCCACGGTCAGGTCCGGGTAGAGCTCCTGGTGCTGGAAGGTCCGCCCGAGGCCGAGGCGGGCCCGGCGGAAGGGCGGTTGACGGTCGAGGGGCCGACCGCCCAGCCGAACCGAGCCGACCGAGCGGGAGAACCCGGTGACCGCGTCGATCAGCGAGGTCTTGCCCGCCCCGTTGGAGCCGATGAGGCCGACGATCTCGCCCGTCCGGACCGCCAGCGAGACGCCACGCACGGCGGCGACCCCGCCGTAACGAACGGTGATCCCGTCGATGGCCATGACCATCGTCCGCTCGGCCGGAGCCGGCGCGGGGGGTGGCGCCGCCGCCGGCGGCCGGGCGGGACCGTCGAGGCCCGCGGTCGCGGCCCGCCGGGGCGCATCGGCGTCGCCGGCCCGGCGCCGGACGACGGGCAGGGCGGCCAGCGCCCGGTGCCAACCGTCGTGCAGGCCGCCCGCGAGGCCCTCGGGATTGCGTACCACCGTCACCAGCACACCGATCGCACTGAGCGTGTAGTACCACTCGCCGAGCGAGATCACCTGGTCGAGGGCGACGTAGAGCACGCCGCCGGCGGCCATGACCCCGGCGAGCAGGCCGCCGGTGATCGACGAGACTCCCGCCAGGTAGACGGTGGCGAACAGCGCCAGCCCGGTGAGAGGGTCGAACGAGGCGGGGCTCGCCATCGAGTACTGGTAGGCCAGCAGCGCGCCACCGAGGCCGGCGATGAAGGCGCCGATCCCGAACGCCACCATCTTCGTACGGGCCACGTCGATGCCGGAGGCCGCGGCCGAGCGCTCGTTGGCCCGAACGGCGAGCATGGCCGCGCCGAGGCGGCTGGTCCGCAGCCGTGCGACGCCCAGGGCCACGACGAGCAGCGCGACGACGCAAACGATCCCGAAGGCCACCGTCGGATAGGCGCGGCCGGTGCCGGCGCCGAGGTCGAGGCCGAGAAGGGTCGGCTCGGCGACCGGGGGCTGGCCCTGCGGATCGCGCGCCAGTGTCGGGTTCTGGAACCAGACCGCCTCCAGCACGACGGCGAGCGCCAGGGTGACCGCCGCGACGGGCAGGCCGCGCACGCGCAGCGCCGGCAGGCCGACGACGACGCCGACGACGGCCGCCATGGCGGCGGCGAGCAGCGGCGCGACCGGGAACGGCACGTGCCAGCTGGTGGTGGCCAGGCTCACCCCGTAGGCACCGCCGCCGGCCAGCGTGAGCTGGGCCAGCGAGACCTGGCCGGCGTAGCCCATGACCACCACCAGCGACAGGGCGATCAGGGCGTAGATCAGGCTGGTGATCACCGAGGCCCGCGTCCCGCCGTTCGTGAAGACGAGCAGGACCAGCGCGGCGACGACGCCGACGGCGGCCGCCGGCAGCGGGCTGCGCGGGCGCGGCGCGCGGCCCAGAGTTCGCTGTGCCAGGGCGCCCCGCGTCGGTAGCGGCCGGCCCCGGACCAGCAGGTAGCCGAGGATGACGACGAGAGGCACCAGCTCGGCCGGCCCGCGCTGCAGCGCCCAGGAGTGCTGAGCCTGCAGGAACGTGAGCTCGGACTGCACCATGCCGATGCCGAGCCCGGCGAGGATGGCCGGCGGGATCAGCGAGAATCCGCCGACCATCGCGGCGGCGAGCGCCGGGACGATGAACAGCGTGTAGGACACGGCGGACAGCGGCACGATCGGCGCGATCAGGATGCCGCCCAGACCGGCGACGACCGCGCTGATCATTGCGCTTGCCAGCGCGATCCGGTCCGGCGACAGGCCCGTGACCAGTGCGCCCTTCTCGGACTCGGCGCTGGCCCTGGCGGCCAGGCCGAAGATCGTGTACCGGAAGCCGGCGACGACCGTGCCCGCGATCAGACACACGGCGACGGCGAACGCGATCCGGTCCTGCGGGATCGAGACCCCGCCAACCACGAAGCGCCCGCGCGGCAGGATCGGATCGACCCGGACGGGCTCGTTGCCGACGCGGGCGGCCAGCACCGCCTGGATGAGCACCATCGCGCCGATCGAAGCGACCATCGTCGTCGTCGCGGGGGCGGCGCGCAGCGGCCGGAAGACCGCCAGGTGCAGCAGGCCGCCGAGCACGGCCGCGACGAGCAGCGCCACCGCCATGCTCGCGGCCACCGGCAGGCCGCGGCCGAAGCCGACCGTGGCATCGACCCCCGGTATCGGCACCAGAAGACTGCCCTGGCGGAGGAACGCATAGGTGTAGGCGGCGTAGAGCCCGATGGCGGCGACGGCGAAGTTCACCACGCCGGAGCTGCGGTAGGTGACGACCAGGGCCAACGCGACGGCGGCGAAGACCGCCCCGTTCCCCACGCCCAACAACAGGAACCCGAGATGATTCACCATCGCCCCCGGTCGGCTGCCGGTGCCCGGGGGCAGCGCGGGCGGGACGGTTCGGTCGCCACGGCCTGCGCCCTAGCCTTCCCGTACTTCCCGGTGGATCACGTCGCAGCTCCAGAACCTCGGCACGCCGATGATCAGCGGGGCGATCGCGGCGGAGAGCTCCTCGCTGGTCGACGTCGCCATCGTCGCCACCATCGACTCGTACGAATCGAACTCGAGGATCGTGAAGAAATGCTCGGGATCATCGCGGTCGACGATCGTGTGACCGGTGCGGAAGAGGACGTCCCGCTCGCTTGGGTCGAGCTTCTCGAGGTAGTCGGTGTCCAGGCGCCGCAGCTCCTCGATGTCCCTGGTCCGGATCTCGATGATCTGCGTGAACGTGCGCTCCACCGTTTGGTCGCCGATCGACTCGCGGTGCAGGACGTCCCCGTTGCAGAACTTCGGCTCGCCGATGATGAGCGGTGCTATGGCGGCCGACAGCTGGTGACTGGTCTCGGTGGCCATCGTGACCACCATCGACTCGTAGGAGTCGAATTCGAGGATCGTGAAGAAGTGCGTGGGGTCATCGCGGTCCACGGCGGTGTGCCCGCGGCGGAACAGGGTGGTGCGTTCCTCCGGCCCGAGGCTCTCCAGATAGTCGGCGTCCAGCCTGGTCAGTTCCTCGATGTGCTCCGTGTGTATTTCTATGAGCTGCGTGAAGCGCATTCATACTCCCAGCGGCCGCGCGATAAGGAGAGCTCGTCAGAAGGGCGTTGCCCGAAGGGCGTCGTTCGAGGTGCCAGCCCGCCCGGGCCCGGTCAGGAGGCGCGGAACGACCTGGCGATGAGGTCGGTCGCGTCGATGACGTCGAAGCTCGACGGCCTGGCGTCGACCAGGGTGGCCGAGACCAGCTGGCCGGAGCACATCGCCCGGAACGTCGGGATGGCCTTCCCGTCACAGGTGAAGGTCGCCCCATTCCCCAGGGGCAGACGCACGTCCCGTGCCTTGCGCAGCGCCGCGCTCAGCGTGTCGGAGGTGAGGTCGCCGGTGACTCCCGCGCCGTTCAGTGCTCGGATCATCGCCAGGGTGACGACATAGCCGTGGGACGTGTCGCCGTCGAGGACGTTGAGTTTGGGGGCGTACTTGTGGAGGACGGCGTCGTACAGCCTGGTCTCGCCGTCGCTCCCGGTCGGGCCGACGTAGGCGGGGAGCTGCACACCCTCGAAGTCCGCCGCCGGCACGGTCTGGAGCACCGACTGGCCGACGCAGACGTTCGTGATGAAGACGACCGGCTTTTTGCCGTCGGGCGCGCTGCCGTCAGCCAGCGCCGGAATGACGCCACGGCAGGTCGGCGCGTCGGCATAGACGATGACGGCCTGCGGGCTCGCGCTGAGCGCGGCGGTGACCTGCGGCGTTGGGTCGGGCGTGCCGGGCGGAATCAGCGTGAGCTTCAGCTTGATGCCGGCCGCGTTGAAGATCGGCGTGCCGAAGCTGTTCATCACGGCGGTGACCCCGGGCACGTTGACGCCGATGACCCCGACGTTCGTGAACTTGTGGTCGACGGCGTACTTCGCGATCCCGCCGAGCTGGCCGAGGATACCGGCGGTCCACAGGAAGACCCGCTCACCGGTGAACTCGGCCGGGGTGAGGCCGCTCATCGCCATCCAGGGAATGTGCGCCGCCCCCAGCGCGGAGACGTAGGGCTGGGTGTCGGTCACCGAGCCGTGCAGCACGCCGACCACGCCGGAGTTCACGAACTTCGTCGCGCACTGCGCCGCCGACACGCCGTCGCTGCGATCGTCGCAGGTCACCAGCTGGAGCGGATGACCGCCGATGCCGCCCAGATAGTCGTTGGCATACGCCGCTGCCGCCTGCGCGGACTGGCCTATGGTCGGGAAGTTTGCTCCGGCGCCACCGTCGGCATTGGCGAACCCAATGCGCACGGGCGTGCCGGTCGCTTTGTTCGGCGTGCCGAGAAGATGCGCGTCGGCCGGGTCGCCAGCCGACGGGCCGTCGCCGCCGGAGCCGCACGCGGCCGTGACCGCCAGGACAGCGGACAGCAAGAGCACCCCGAATCCCGTACGGCGCGAAGCGGGGAAACCTCTCCCCACCCACCGCGGAGGTTCCCACCTGTTCCTCATTGTCAGCCTTTCCCGCAGCCTGACCAGGAAATTTTACGTCTGTCTCGCAGTCAGTAGACCTTACAGTCTGTCTGGTGAGATGTCTTCACGTCCATCAATTCGCAGCAGGATGTTTACGGCGACGCAACGACGCGTCACTTCTCGGGATGTCTCGGGCCCGGCCGGGTCGGGGCGGTCGGCGGGGCCGGCGTCTCATCCGTCGAACCGCCGGCGGCGGGTAGCCGAACGACCCCCGTTCAGATGCTGCCCGGCGCGGCATTGACCAGGACGGCGAGGTTGCCCGGGGGCTGGCGGTTCTCGTAGAGGAGCTGGTGGGCCGTTCCGACGTCGCCCAGCGTGCCGCACACGGTCAGGCAGGGATCCAGGCGCCGCTGGCCGACGAGTGTGGTCACCTGCCGACATTCGCGGAGGTTGGCGTAGTGGGAGCCCTGGAGCCGCTTCTGCCGCATCCAGAGATACCGCAGGTCGACGTCGCCGTTGAATCCGGAGGTACCTCCGCAGATCACCACCATCCCGCCGGTGTCGCAGACGAACATGGAGGTGGGGAGCGTGGCCTGGCCCGAGTGCTCGAGCACGATCCGAGGAGCGAGACGAGCGCCCAGGATGTCCCAGATCTGTGCGCCGAACCGCCGCGCCTCCGTCATCCAGGCGTCCGAGGCCACGGCGTCCTCGACCCCCGGAAGCCTCCCCCAGTGGCCGAACTCCAGCCGATTGATCGTGCCGGCCGCGCCCAGCCGCAGGCAGTGCTCGACGCGGGAGTCGTCCGAGACCACAGCCACCGGGACTCCCCCGCGCAGCCGCGTGATCTGGATGGCCATCGAGCCGAGCCCGCCCGCTCCTCCCCAGATGAGAACGGGATCGCCGGGCTGCACGACGTTGGGATGCCAGCCGCACAGCTGGCGGTACGCCGTCGGGCCGGTGAGCATGAACGCGGCCGCCTCGGCCCAGCCCAGCTCGGCGGGCTTGGGGTGGCACTGGTACTCGTCGACGACCGCGAACTGGGCGAAGGAGCCGAAGTTGCTCTCGTAGCCCCACGCCATCGTCGACGACGACATCACGGTGTCGGCACCGAGCCTGATGTCGGAGGACGACTCGTCCCACTGCACGCTCGACACGATGACGTGGTCGCCGACGGCGACCTGGCGGACACCCTCGCCGAGTGACCAGACGACGCCCGACGCCTCCGAACCACCGATGTGACAGCCGATGGTCTCGCCGAGCCGCCGGCGGCGCATCGCGACGACGTCGACCGGCTGACCGAGTGACGCCCACACGTTGTTGTAGTTGATGCCCGCCGCCATGATGAGAACCAGCACCTGGCCGCGCCCGACCGGCGGAACGGGGACCACCTCGGTACGGAATGCCTTCCGCGGCTCGCCGTAGCGATCGGGACGTATCACGGACGCGTACATCTGGTCGGGGACGACCCCAACCGGTGGTGTCGTCCCAAGCTCGTAGAGATCCGTCTTCATGTCATTCTCCGAGTCGCGCCGAGAAGCGGTTCCAGGCTGGTGACGTCAATTTTTCCGGTTGTCACGGATACTTCCGCAGGTAACCTGTCAGACGAGATGTCGCTGCCTCCGCCATTCCGCGGCAAATTGTTCGCGACGGCGCCATGACGCGCCTCACCTCCGGATATCGCGGCCCGGTCCGTGGCGGGCGGTCGGGGTCCCGGGGCCGATGACGCCCCCGGAACCCCGCCGCGTCCGCCGACCTCGGGCGCGCCCGCCGGACGGGTTCGTCAGCCGCAGAGGATGTAGGTGCCCAGCGGCAAGGTCGCTCCTGCCGGCAGGACATAGGAGCGGAGGCCGATCTTGCCCTTGAGCGACCCGGTGAGGCCGGCCGCGAAGGTAGTCTGCCGGGCCCCGGTGGCGGTCGCGGTGTGGTCGACGACCCCGACCGCGTGGAGGCTGCCCTCGGGGATGTTGATGGTCTCGTCCAGCAGGATGATCACGTGGTTCTCGGCCGGCGGCGGGCCGGCAAGCACGGTGATGGAACCCGTTCCATCACCGAACCGCGAGCCGTCGGGGTTGGTCAGTGCGATCTTGAAGGTGCCGGTGTCACCGGCCGAGAACCCCGGGGCCCCGGTGTCGTTGAAGGTCGCCCCGGCCGGGGTCTCGGTGATGTCGTCGTGGAACACGCAGCCGGCGGACGTGCCGGCCGCCGGCGTGGCCGAGGCCGATCCGGGCGCCAGCAGGACGAGGCCGGTGGCCGCCATCGGAACGACCAACCACGCCCGCCGCAGGTGTTGACGGAATGATGACATGAACAGCCCTCTCTTTGTCGGCAAGCAAATACACGAAGAACAACGGCCGTCGAATAGGCAGAGCACGGTTACAGATCCTCGACGGCCGGTATTACCAGTTTTCCGACGGCCTCAAGGCCACGCAGCCGCCAGATATCCGGAACGCTTCCGATCACCGTCTGGACACCCAGGCCGGCGAGCCGTTCGAGAAACGGCAGAAGATCCGCCGCGCGCTCACCGTCCGGGCCGATGTCGAATGGCAGGAAACAGGTTTTCTCGATCTCGTCGTACGAGCGCCCCTCCCGCTCGCAGTGCTCCCGCAGCACGGCCAGCTTGCGCGGCAGGGCCGGGGTCGGGAAGAAGTTGCACGCCTGGGCGTAACGGGCCACGAGCCGCAGCGTCTTCTTCTCCCCCGAGCCGCCGATCATGATCGGCGGATGCGGCACCGCGAGGGGCTGCGGCGAGTTCAGCGGCCGCTCCAGCCGGTAGTGCCGGCCGTCGTACGGCGAGTCGTCACCCTCCCACATCCGCAGGATGATCTGGACGCTCTCCTCCAGCATCTCGAACCGCTCCGCCAACGGCGGGAACGGCAGGCCGAGCCCGAGCGACTCCTCCTCGTCCCAGGCGGCCCCGATCCCCAGCCACGTCCGGCCGCCGGACAGCACGTCGAGCGTCGACACGATCTTGGCGAGGAGACCGGGCGGGCGGTAGACGACCCCGGTCACCAGCGCGAGCAGCGCCGCCCGGCTGGTGTGCGCGGCCAGGAAGGTGAGCGCCGTGTACGCCTCCAACATCTCGTCGGTGGGCGGACCGAGCTGCGGTATCTGAAAGAAATGGTCCATGACGGTGATGTGCGAGAAGCCCACGTCGTCCGCCGTGCGGCCGACGGCGGCGAGCGTCGGCCCTATCTTCTCGGGACCGCCGGGCCAGGTGAACTCCGGGATCTGCAGGCCAATTCTCACGAAATCGCTCCGTCCGGAGAAGAGCCGGGACGTCGTTACAGCGGGATGTTGTCGTGCTGCCCCCGGGCCGCCGGGGTGGCCGCCACCGCGGCTATCAGCCGCGCTCGGGTGTCGGCCGGCTCGATGATGGCGTCGACCGCGCCGGACGCGATTCCGCGCCGAACCCCTCCGGACTCGGCCTCCTGGTGCTCGACCAGGGACGCCAGCAGGGCCGGACGCTCGGACTCGCCGGCGGCGGCCAACGCGGACCGGTGCAGGATCTCGACGGCCGCCGACGCGCCCATCACCGCCACGTCGGCCTGCGGCCAGGCCAGGACCGTGTCGGCGCCCAGGGAACGGGAGTTCATCGCGATGTAGGCGCCGCCGTGGGACTTCCGGAGCACCAGTGTCACCCGCGGCACGGTCGCCGCCGCGAACGCGTGCACCAGCTTCGCGCCCCGCCGGATCACGCCGTCCCACTCCTGGCGCACCCCCGGCAGGTAGCCCGGCACGTCCACCAGCACGACCAGCGGCAGGCCGAGCGCATCGCACATCCGGACGAACCGGGCGCCCTTCTCCGCGCTGAGCGAGTCCAGGCAGCCGGCCTTGCGGATCGGGTTGTTGGCGACGACGCCCACCGTCCGTCCGCCCAGCCGCGCCAGGCCGACGATGATGTTCGCCGCCCAGTCCCGCTGGAACTCCTCGAACACCGGCCCACCGGTCTCGTGGTCGACGATGGCCTGGATGACCGGCCTCATGTCGTATGCGCGGCGGGCGGCGGCCGGCAGCAGGCTGCCCGGGTCCACACCGGAGCCCGCCCGCTCCTGGTCGGCGAGGCCGGGGTGGCTGAGCAGCGCGGCCACCCGGCGCGCGCGGCCGTACGCGTCCGCCTCCGACGCGGCGACGATGTGCGCGACCCCCGACTTGCGGCCATGGGCAAGGGGCCCGCCCAGACCGGTCATGTCGATGTGCTCCCCGGTCACCTTGCGGACCACGTCCGGACCGGTGACGAAGAGCCGCCCGCCCGGCGCCATGATGATCACGTCGGTGAGCGCCGGCCCGTAGGCCGCCCCGCCGGCGGCCGGGCCGACCACCACCGAGATCTGCGGCACCCGGCCTGAGGCCCGGACGATCGCCGAGAAGACCCGACCGAAGCCCTCCAGCGCCTCGATACCGTCCGACAGCTTCGCGCCGCCCGAGTGCCACAGGCCGACGACCGGGCAGCCGTCGCGGACGGCGGTGTCGATCGCGGCCACGATCGCGTCGCAGTCGGCCGGGCCGAGCGCGCCGCCGCGTCGCGAGCCGTCGGTGCAGAAGGCGACCACCGGACGGCCGTCGATCCGCCCTCGCACGGCCGTCGCCACCAGGCCCGGACCGTCGCTGTGGCCACCGGGCGTGCGCAGCGGGAGGACCGGTCCACGGTCGAGGAGGGCGGCCAGGCGCCGCCGCGGAGCGCGGGGGTCACCCTCGGCCGCGGCGCGCGGGTCGCTCTCACCGGTACGGGGCCGGGCGATCACCGGACCCCCGCCGGAGTCCGGGTTTCGAGTGTCGGTCGCGTCGGTCGCGTCGGTCATAGCGGGAGGCTCCAGCTCACGTCGGTCATCCCCCTGCGACCGGAGCGACCGCGTCCCAGCGCGCCGTGCTCGACTCGGCGCCGATGAGGTGATCCGCAAGCGATCGGGATGACGGGTTGTCGAAGATCACCTCGGCGGGGACCGTGAGACCGGTGGTCTCGGCCAGCCGGGTACCCAGCTCTCGGATGGTCAGGGAGGAGAAGCCGAGGTCGAGGAACGCGACGTCCGGATCGACCTCGGCGACGTCGGCGTGCCCGAGCGCCTGGGCGACGGCGACCAGGACGGTCTCCAGCAGGAGGTCCGCGCGGTCGGCGTCGGACGCGCCGGCGAGCCGGCGGGCCGGCTCGGACTGCCCGGCCCCCGCCGGCTCGGTTGGCGCGCCGCGGGCCTCGACCGGCACCGTGCCGGCGGCGCCGGCGACGTCCGCCGGACCTGCTGGGGCGGCACCCGTCCCTGCCGCCGTCGCGGCGACGGCGCCGACCCCGTCCGTCAGGCGCGCCCCCGCCGGCAGCCGCGCTCCGGCCGCGTCGGTCCTCGCGCCGGTGGTCGACACCGCCGGGTCGTTGTCGAGCCAGTATCGCTGTCGCTGGAAGGCATAGCGCGGAAGGGCGACAGCGTCGGCCGGCCGGGGACGCCGGCCGAGCAGCAGGCTCCAGTCCACGGGCACGCCGTCGGCGTACAGGGCGCCGACCGTATCCACCAGACTCGTCGCCTCGTCCCGGTCCCGGCGGGCCGCCGCCACGACCAGCGCTCCGCCGCCAGGCCCCCGCCCGGCCGGTGCCGACCCCCGGCCGGCGGTCCCGGACGCGGCGGCCGGGCGCGCCGAGTCGAGGGTGTCCCGGACCAGCGGAGCGAGGATCGCGTCCGGCCCGATCTCCACGAAACGCCGCACGCCGGCCTCCCGGGCGGCGGTCACGCCGTCGGCGAACCGCACCGCCGCGCGGACCTGGCGCACCCAGTAGCCGGGCTCCAGGATCTCGGCGCCCGCCAGCGCCCCCGACACGTTCGACACCAACGGCACCGACGGCCGCCGGAGGTCGATGCCCCGGACGACCTCGGCGAGCTCGTCCAGGACGTCGTCCATGTGCGCCGAGTGGAACGCGTGACTCACCCGCAGCCGGCGGGTCATCCGACGGCGGGAGCGCCAGAACCTCTCGATCCGCCCGATCGCCTCCGCGTCCCCGGAGACCACCACCGACGTCGGCCCGTTCACCGCCGCGATAGCCACTCCGGCCCGGCCCACGAGCACCGCCGCCATCTCCGCCTCGGACACCCCGACCGCGAGCATCAGCCCGCCCGGCCGCGCCGCCTGCATCAGACGGCCGCGCGTCGCGACCAGGCGGCATCCGTCGGGCAGGTCGAAGACCCCCGCCACGTGCGCCGCCGCCAGCTCGCCCACCGAATGCCCCATGACCACGTCCGGCGCCACCCCGAGCTCCGCCAGCAACCGGGCCAACGCCACCTCGAACGCGAACAATGCCGGCTGCGTGTACGCCGTGGCGTCGATGTCGCCGGCCGTCCCCGCCATCACTTCGTTGACGGACGGGTCCACCGAACCCGAGAAGCCGTCCACCACCTCCGCGAGCGCCTCCCGGAACACCGGGAAGGTCTCCGCCAGGCGGACCCCCATCCCCGCCCGCTGCGCGCCCTGACCCGAGAAGACGAAACCCACGCCGCCCGACGGGCCCGCCACTCCGAGTGCCACGCCGGGCGGCGCCGATCCGGACGCCAACGCGTCCAGACCCGCCAGCAGCTCCTCCCGCGATCGCCCGATCGCCACCCCCCGCCGGTCGAACGACGACCGCGCGAGCAGCCCGAGCGCGACGTCCCGGTCAGGGATCGCCGCGCCCCCGGCCCGCAGGAATCCCGCCAGCTTCCCGGCCTGCCCGGCGAGCCCGGCCGCGGTCCGGCCAGACAGCACGAAGGGCACCGGGACCGACGCGGCGACCCCGGCGGTACCCGCCGCGTCCGCCGAGCGCACCCCGGTGGGAGCGGCCCGACCGGCCGCGACCGGCTCGGCCGGCGACGGTTCCGCCGGCGACGGTTCCGCTGGGAACGCCTCGGCCGGAGATCCCACGGCCGAGGTCGGCGCCACCGGCGACGGGTCGCGCGGCGGTGCCTCCGAGACGACGACGTGGGCGTTCGTGCCGCTCACACCGAACGAGGACACGCCCGCTCGGCGCGGCCGCTCGCCCCGGGGCCAGGGCCGGGCCTCGGTCACCAGCTCGACCGCCCCGGACTCCCACTCCACATGTGAGGACGGCGCGTCCACGTGCAGGGTCGCCGGCACGATTCCATGCCGCATCGCCAACACCATCTTGATGACCCCGGCCACCCCGGCCGCCGCCTGAGAATGACCGATGTTCGACTTCACCGAACCCAACAACAACGGCCCACCCACCGGCCGGTCCCGACCATAGGTCGCCAGCAACGCACCCGCCTCAATCGGATCCCCCAACGTCGTCCCCGTCCCGTGCCCCTCCACCACATCCACATCGACACCCGACAACCCGGCCGACACCAACGCCGCCCGGATCACCCGCTCCTGCGACGGACCATTCGGCGCCGTCAGACCATTCGACGCACCGTCCTGGTTCACCGCCGAACCCGACACCACCGCCAGCACCTCATGACCGTTACGCCGCGCATCCGACAGCCGCTCCAGCACCAGCAGACCCACACCCTCACCCCAGGCGACCCCGTCAGCCGCGTCGGCGAACGACTTGCACCGCCCATCCGGCGCCAGACCCCGCTGCCGAGAGAACTCCACGAAAGCACCCGGCGTCGACATCACCGTCACCCCACCCGCCAAAGCCAACGAACATTCTCCGGCCCGCAGCGACGACGCCGCCAGATGCATCGCCACCAACGACGACGAACACGCGGTATCCACCGTCACCGCCGGACCCTCGAAACCAAACGAATACGACACTCGACCCGACGCCACACTCCCCGCCGTGCCATTGCCCACATAACCTTCGAGCCCGGCCGGGACGGTCCGCACCCACGAGCCGTAGTCGTGGTACATCACCCCCACGAACACCCCGGTCGAAGAACCCCGCAACGACCGCGCGTCCACCCCGACGCTCTCCACCGCCTCCCACGCCGTCTCCAACAACAACCGCTGCTGCGGATCCATCGCCAACGCCTCACGCGGCGAGATACCAAAGAACCCCGCATCGAAATCCGCCACGTCCGAAAGGAAACCGGCCTCCCGCACATAGCTGTGGCCCGCCGCGTCCGGGTCGGGGTCGAAGAGGTCGGCGTCCCAGCCGCGGTCCGTCGGAAACGGCGAGATCCCGTCACCACCGGCCGAGACGAGATCCCACAGGTCGGCCGGCGACGCCACCCCACCCGGGAAACGGCACGCCATGCCCACGATCGCGATCGGCTCCCGGGCCGCGTCCTCCAGCGCGCGCAGCTGCTCCCGGGTGTCGCGCAGATCGGCGGTGACCCAGCGCAGGTACTCGACGAGCCTCGCCGTCTCGTCCGCCGCGCCGGGGCCGCCGGTCGTCTCAGCCATGGGGTTCGGCCTCCCGCGTGTGACCGGCCGACAGCGACGCCGCCCGGCCGAGCTGACTGTCGATGAAGTCGAAGATCTCTTCGGTGGACGCGGACTGGATGTCCGTCCGCCGGCCCGGCGCGGCGTCGGACCGGCTGGCGAGCGTCGACACCATCGCGCGCAACCGGGCCAGTACCCGGCCCTGGTCGGACGGGGCGAGGTCCGGCGCGCGCAGCGACCGCTCCAGGGCGTCGAGGCCGTCGAGCACCGAGACCGGCCGCGCCTGCCCCGGTTCCGGTCCCAGCCCGGCTCGGACGTGCTCGGCGAGGGCGGCCGGTGTCGGATGGTCGAACACGACGGTCGCCGGCAGCCGCAGCCCGCTCACCGCGGCCAGCGCGTTGCGCAGCTCGACCGCGCTGAGCGAGTCGATGCCGAGGTCGGTGAACTGGCGATCGGCGCCGACCTCGGCCGGATCGGGATAGCCGAGCACGGCCGCGACCTGCTCGCGTACCGCGTCGAGCACCGCCCGGCCGCGTCCGTCGCCGTCGAGCCCGGCCAGCCTGGCCGGGAGCTCGGGCCGGGCACCGGCGGCCTCCGGGGCCGGCGTCCCGCCGTGCGGCCGGCGGCGCGGCCGGGGCACGAGGCTCCGCAGCGCCGGCGGCAGCGCCGAGGCGGGCGCGGCCCGCAGGGCGGCCCGGTCCCACGCCGCCGGCACCAGCAGCGGCGGCGCCGCCGACGCCGGCACGTCCGTGGCCGGCACGTCCGTGGCCGGCACGTCACCGGCCGCGAGGCCGAGCGCGGCGTCGAACAGGGCGAGGGCGTGCGCGTCGGCCATCGGCAGCACGCCGCCGCGGCGCAGCCGGCGACGATCGACGGCGTCCAGCCCGCCGGTCATCGCGCTGACGGCCGACCACTGCCCCCAGGCGAGCGAGACGGCCGGCAGCCCGGCCGCGCGGCGGTCGGCGGCGAGGGCGTCGAGGACGTGGTTGGCCGCCGCGTAGGCCGCCTGCCCCGGCGGGCCCACCAGCCCGGCGAGCGAGGAGAACAGCACGAAGGCCGTGAGGTCCATCCCCTGCGTCAGCTCGTGCAGCGCCAGCGCCGCGTCGGCCTTGGGGCGCAGGACGGCCGCCAGCCGCTCGGGCGTCACCGCCGCGAGGGTGCCGTCCTCGGCCACGCCGGCGAGGTGGACGACGGCCACCAGCGGCCGCTCGGCCGGGACGTCGGCGAGCAGGCCGCGAAGAGCGGCCCGATCCGCGATGTCGGCGGCGACGAGGCGGGCCTGCGCGCCCGCGTCGGCGAGCGCTGCCAGCAGCTCGTCCGCGCCGGACGCGGCCGGCCCCGACCGGCTCACGAGCAGCAGCGACCGGACGCCGTGCGCCTCGACGAGGTGACGGGTCACCAGCGTGCCGACGCCGCCGGTCGCGCCGGTGACCAGCACGGTCCCGGCCGCGAGCGCGGACCGCCCGCCGCCGCCGTCCGCCGGCGTGGCCGGGGCGAGCTCGGCGACCGGCGCCAGCCGGGGCACCAGGACCGCTCGGCCGCGCAGCGCCAGCTCGGGCTCCCCGCCGGCGAGCGCCGATGCCAGCGTGGTCGGCCCGTCATCGAACGCCGGCCCGACACCGGGATCGGACTCGGGATCGAGATCCGCGTCGGGCACGAGGTCGGGATCCAGGTCGAGCAGGGCCACGCGGCCTGGGTGCTCGGACCGGGCCGCGCGGGCAAGGCCCCACACCGCGGCCGCGGCCAGGTCCATCCGGGGCGGCGCCGGACCGGCCGCCACCGCGCCGCTCGTCACGAGCACGAGCCGGGCCGTGGCCAGCCGGTCGTCGGCCAGGAAGCGCTGGAGGCCGGCGAGCGCGGCCGCGGCGGCCCGCCGGACCGTCCCGGCCGCGTCCGCGTCGCCGCCAGCCTCGCCGTCGAGGCCCGGCAGGACGAGGAAGACGTCCCAGGGGCCGGCGGCGGCGTCGACGGCGAGCGCGTCGAGATCCGGGAAGGGCCGTAGGCCGGCGCCCAGCGCCCGAGCGAGCGCGCGCACCCGCGGATCGCCCGGCGTGGCGCCGACCAGTGCCCGTCCCGCGGGCTCCACGGCAGGGACACCGGAGGGGACGCCCGCCGGCTCGTCGGGCGGCAGCCAGGCCACCGCGTGCAGCGCCCCGTCCGGGGCTCTCCCGCCGAGACGGTCGAGAGGGACCTCGCGCACGGTCAGCGCGTCCAGGGTGAGCACCGGAGTGCCGGTGTCGTCGGCGGCCAGCAGGCTCACGGTGGCCGGCCCGGCCTCCCGCAGCCGCACCCGCAGCCGCGTCGCGCCGGTCGCCGCCAGCGACACGCCGGACCAGGCGAAGGGCATCCGCACCCCGAGGCCCGGTTGATCACCGTCCGCACCCGACAGCGCGGCGAAGGCCATCGGATGCAGCGCGCTGTCGAACAGGGCGGGATGCAGGCCGAACGCGCCGGGAGCCGTCTCGGCCGGCAGCGCGACCTCGGCGAACAGGTCGTCGCCCGACCGCCAGGCCGCGCGCACGCCGCGGAACGCGGGCCCGTAGGAATAGCCGGCGTCGGCCAGCCGGTCGTAGAGGCCCTCGACGTCGATCGCCTCGGCGCCCGGCGGCGGCCAGGCAGCGAGCTCCGCCGCCCCCGCGGCGCCCGACCCGCCCGGGGCGTCGCTGGGGCTCGGCGCGGGCTCCGCGGCGAGGCGCCCGGAGGCGTGCCGAAGCCAGCGGCCGGCCGCGTCGTCCGGGCCGTCGTCGGCGCGGCTGTGCAGCTCCCAGCGCCAGCCGGCGCCGTCCGCGAGCGGTGACACCGTCATCCGCAGGTCCTGGCCGTCCCGCTCCGGGACGTGCAGCGGGGCCTCCAGCGTCAGCTCCTCGACCCGGATCCCCGCCGGCGGGCGCGCGCTCCCGCCGGCGGGGACGGCCGCCGCGGCCTGGTCGGCGACCCACCGGGCCGACCACAGCGCCAGCTCGACCATCGCCGCGCCCGGCAGGATCACCGCTCCGCCGACGGCATGGTCGAGCAGCCACGGCTGCGCCGCCACGGTCAGCCGGCCGGTGAAGACGCCCGCGCCCGGCTCGGGCAGGGTCGCCGCCGCGCCGAGCAGGGGGTGGCCGGCCTCGTCCAGACCGAGACCGGCGACGTCGACCGGGGACGGCGCGCCCTCCCCTAGCCAGTAGCGCCTCCGCTGGAACGGGTACGTCGGCAGGGCGGCCGCCGCGGCGACGACGGCGGACGCGTCGGCCCCGCCGGGCGCCGCCGGCCCGTCCGGGTGGTCCGCCCACCGGACGGCCCCGCCGTCGGCGTGGACGAGCGCCAGCGCGGTGGTCAGCGCCAGGTCCTCGGCCCAGTCGCGCCGCTGCGTGGCCACCGTGAGATGCCCGGGTCCGCCAGCGCCGCCGGCCGGGGTGAGGCAGTCGGCGACCATCGCGGTGAGCACCGCGTCCGGGCCGACCTCGACGAACCGGGTCGCGCCCGCCCGCCGCGCCGCCGCCACGCAGTCGGCGAACCGCACGGTCCCCCGGACATGGTCGGCCCAGTAGCCGGGCGAGCAGAGCTGCTCGGGCGCCGCCGCGTCGCCGGTGACGTTGGACATGACCGGAAGCCCGGGCGGCGCGAACGACAACGGCGTCAGCGCCGCCCGCAGCGGTTCGAGCACCTCGTCCATGTGCGCGGAGTGGAAGGCGTGGCTGACCCGCAGGTTCCGCGTCCGGCGGCCCTGTCGTTCCCAGTAGCGCGCCAGCTCCGCGGCCGGCTCGGCATCGCCGGACACGACGACCGCCGTCGGCCCGTTCACCGCGGCCAGGGACAGCCGGCCGTCATAGCCGGCGAGCAGCGGCTCGACCTCGGTCGCCGACGCGCTCACCGCGGTCATGACGCCGCCGGCGGGCGCGTCCTGCATCAGCCGGGCCCGGGCGACGACCAGCGCGCAGGCGTCGGCGAGCCCGAGCACGCCGGCCAGGTGCGCGGCGGCGATCTCGCCGACCGAATGGCCGAGCAGCAGGTCCGGCCGGACCCCGAGGGACTCCAGCAGCCGGGCCAGCGCGACCTCGAACGCGAACAGCGCCGGCTGGGCGAACAGCGTGCGGTCGAGCAGGCCGGCCTCGGCCGAGTCGTCGGCGAACATCAACGGCCGCAGCGGCCGGCCGAGGCCGTCCTCAAGCGGGGCGCAGACCTCGGCCAGCGCGCCGGCGAAGACCCCGAACCGGGCCGCCAGCCGCCGGCCCATGCCGGCCCGCTGGGCGCCCTGACCGGTGAACAGGAACGCCGTGGCCCCGGCGGGGGACACCTCGCCGCGCACGACGATCCCGTCGCCGGCGGCGCGCCCGGTGGTCACGATCCGCGCACCCGGCCCGCCGGAAGGGGCGGTCTCGGCGGCCAGGGTGTCCAGCCCGGCGAGCAGCGCCGGCCGGTCCCGGGCGACCACCACGGCCCGCGCGTCGAGGTGGGCGCGGCCGCCCGCGAGCGCCGCCGCCAGCGCCGACAGGTCGGGCGCGGGCGATGCCCGCAGCTGGCTGGCGAGCGCGGCGGCCTGCGCCCGCAGGGCCGCCGGCGAGCGCCCGGACGTGAGGAACGCCCGGTCCGGCGGGTCCGCCGCGCCCCGGTCGGCCGGACCCGCCCCGGCCGGCCGGGGCGCGGACGCCGCGGCGGCGGGTTCGACCGCCTCCTCCAGGACGAGGTGCGCGTTGGTCCCGCTGTGGCCGACTGTCGGGACGGCGCAGCGCCGGGGCGCGCCCGGCCGCCGGTCCCAGGGCAGCGGCTCGGTGAGCAGGGCGAGCCCGCTGCGGTCCCAGTCGAGGTGCGGGGTCGGCGCGTCGACGTGCAGCGTGCGGGGCAGCGCCCCCGCCCGCATCGCCATCACCATCTTGATGACGCCGGCCACCCCGGCGGCGGCCTGGGTGTGGCCGATGTTCGACTTGACGGAGCCGAGCCGCAGCGGCCGGCCGGGGGGCCGGTTGCGGCCGTAGACGTCGGCGAGCGCGCCCGCCTCGATCGGGTCACCCAAGGTCGTCGCGGTGCCGTGCGCCTCGACGGCATCGACGTCGGCCGGGGTGAGGCCGGCGTTGGCCAGGGCGGCCCGCAGGACGCGCCGCTGGGACGTCCCGCTCGGGGCGGTGAGGCCGTTGCTCGCGCCGTCGGAGTTCACCGCGCTGCCCCGCAGCACGGCCAGCACCGGGTGGCCGTGCCGGCGCGCGTCGGCGAGCCGCTCCAGCAGGACGACGCCGGCGCCCTCGGCGAGCGCGGTGCCGGCCGCGCCGGCGGCGAAGGCCCGGCAGCGGCCGTCACGGGCCAGGCCCCCCTGGCGGCTGAACTCGACGAAGATCTTCGGAGTGGCCAGCACGACGACTCCGCCGGCCAGTGCCAGCTCGCACTCGCCGCGCCGCAGCGACTGCGACGCGAGGTGGATGGCGACCAGGGACGACGAGCAGGCCGTGTCGACCGTGAGCGCCGGCCCTTCGAGACCGAGGACGTAGGCGACGCGGCCGGCGACGACACTGGCCGCGCTGCCGGTCATGAGGTAGCCCTCGACGCCGTCCGGCAGCGTGGCGACGGCGGACCCGTAGTCGGGGAACGAGGCGCCGGCGAACACGCCGACCGGCCGGCCGCGCAGCGACGTCGGGGCCAGGCCGGCCCGTTCCAGCAACTCCCACGAGCACTCGAGCAGCAGCCGCTGCTGCGGGTCCATGGCCAGCGCCTCGCGCGGGCTGATCCCGAACAGCTCCGGGTCGAAGGCGGCGACGTCGCGGACGAAGCCGCCCCGCGCCGTGGAGGACGTGCCGGGCCGGCCGAGTTCCGCGTCCAGGATCCGGTCGAGCGGCCAGCCGCGGTCGGCCGGGAAGTCCGAGATCGCGTCCTCGCCGTCCGACACGAGCCGCCACAGGTCGTCGGCCGACCGCACGCCGCCGGGGTAGCGGCAGGTCATCGCGACGATCGCCAGCGGCTCGGTGTCCCGCGCCTCGAGGTCGCGCACCCGCCGGCGGGCGTCCCGCAGGTCGCTCGTGGCCCGTTTCAGGTAGTCGAACAGCTGCTGCTCGCTGGCCATGGTCGCGGCTCCTTGTCCGTTCGGGTGCCGACGGGTCAGAGGTCGGACAGGTCGTCGTCGAGGAGGGCGAAGATCTCGTCGGGGCTGGCCGAGTCGAGGTCCAGCTCCGCTCTCGCGCGTGCGCCGCCGACTGCCGGCGGCTCGTCCGGCCGGCCGTTGCGCTCCCGGTCCCCGAGCCCGCGGACCAGGGCCCGCAGGCGGCCGGGCACCCCGATCCGGGCCAGGTCGCCGGCCGGGACCGCCGCGAGGCCGGCGGCGAGCGCCTCGACGTCGGCGAGCAGCGCGGCGGCCGGGTCCGCCTCGGCGACACCCGCCTCGGCCAGCAGGTGATCGGCCAGCGCCTGGGGCGTGGGGTGGTCGAACACGAGCGTCGAGGACAGCCGCAGGCCCGTGGCCGCGCCGAGCCGGTTGCGCAGCTCGACCGACGTCAGCGAGTCCAGGCCGAGCTCGGTGAACGTGCGCCCCACCTCGACCATGTCGGGCCGGGCGTGCCCGAGGACGGCGGCGACCCGTGCCCGGACCAGGTCGAGCACGTGCCGGGAACGCTGGGCGGCGGGCAGCGCGGCCAGCCGGCCGGCCAGGTCGTCGGGCCCGCCCGCGGCCGAGGCGCCACCGCCCGGGACCGCGCCGCCGGCGGCCGCAGCCGCCGAGACCCGGGCCGCGACGATCTCCGGGAGCTCGGAGAGGAGCGCCGCCTGCGGGCCTCGTACCCCGACGTCGCCGATGGCCGCCCAGTCCGCCGCGACGACGGCGACGCAGGTCTCGTCGTGGTCGAGGACATCCCCGAGCGCGGACAGCGCCAGCGCCGGGTCGATCACCGCCACCCCGCGGGCCCGCAGGCTCTCCTCGACCTCCGCGCTGGCGAGCCCGCCGCCGTCCCAGTGCCCCCAGGCGATGGACGTGGCGACCTGGCCCCGGGCGCGCCGGTAGCGGGCCAGCTCGTCCAGGTAGGCGTTGCCCGGGCCGTAGTTGCCCTGCCCGACCGTGCCGTAGGTGCCGGCGAACGACGAGAACAGCACGAACGCGTCCAGGTCCAGCCCGTCGGTCAGCTCGTGCAGGTTCCGCGCGCCGCCGGCCTTGACCCGCAGCGCCCGCTGCTGCGCGTCGACGGTCAGCGAGCGCAGGACGTGGTCGTCGAGCACCGCCGCCGTGTGCACCACCGTCGTGAGCGGGACGTCCGCCGGGACGCTGGCCAGCAGCTCGGCGACCGCCGCCCGGTCGCCTACGTCGCACGCGCTGATCGTCACCTTCGCGCCGGCCCGGACCAGGTCGGTCCGCAGGTCCTCGGCGCCGGGGGCCTGCTCCCCGCGCCGGCTGACCAGCAGCAGGTGCTCGGCGTCCCGTTCGGCCAACCAGCGGGCCACGCGGCCGCCGAGCACCCCGGTGCCGCCGGTGATCAGCGCCGTGCCGCCCGGCCGCCAGGTCCGCGCCGGGCCGCCCGCGGGCAGCGGCGTCCGCCGCAGCCGCCGGCCCAGCAGCGCGCCGGCCCGCACGGCCAGCTCCGTCTCGCCGGCCGGTCCGGTCAGCGCGGCAAGGAACGGCCCCCGCGCCCAGTCGGCCAGCGTGCCGGGCAGGTCGACGAGCCCGCCCCAACAGGCGCACTCCAGCGCGGCGACCCGGCCGACGGCCCAGAGCATGGCGGGCTCGGGGTGCTCGGCGATCGTGCCCGCCGCCGACACCCCGTTCTGGGTGACGGACCAGATCGGCGCGGCGCAGCCAACCGTCTCCAGCGCCTGCAGGAGGCCGACGGTCGCCGTGACGCCCCATGGGACGTCGGGCCGGCCGGTGGCCGCCCCGGCCGCGGACCCGAGCAGGCTGAGGACGCCGCCGAGCGGCGCGCCGTCGGCCGCGGCGAGTGCCTCCCGCATCGCGTCGACCGGCCCGGCCCCGGCGACCGCGTCCGGCCCGACCGGGACGAGGCGGACGGGCACGCCGGCCTCGGTCAGGGCCTCGACGCACCAGTCGGCCAGCGGCTGCCCGCCGTCGGCGCCGGACGGGACGGCGACCAGCCAGGTCCCGGTCGGCCGGCGGGCGCGGTCGACGGGCACCGGGCGCCAGGTCACGGTGTAGCGCAGCGCGTCGAGCGTGCCGCGGCGGGTCAGCTCGCGGTGCCAGCCGGCGAGCGCGCCGACCAGCTCCGGCAGCGGGCGGGGGCGACCGGCGTCGTCGAGGCCGAGGTTGCGGGCGAGGGCGTGATGGTCGGCCGCGTCGACCGCCGCCCAGAAGGCCGCCTCGGCCGGCCCGGCGACGCCGCCGGCCGGGTGCCCGCCGGCCGTCGGGCCGCTGTTCGCCTCGTCGGGCAGCCAGTACCGGCGCCGGTCGAACGCGTACGGCGGCGGGCTCGTCGGCTCCGGCCGCCAGGGGCGGAACGCCGCCGGCCAGTCGACGGCCGCACCGGCGACGAACGCCTCGGCCAGCGCGGTGAGGAACCGGTCCAGGCCGCCCTCGCCGCGGCGCAGCGTCCCGACCACGCCGACCGGGGCCGGGGCCGGGCCGTCCGCCAGCGTGTCCTCGATCGCGGCCGTGAGCACCGGGTGCGGGCTGATCTCGACGAGCACCCGGTGCCCGCCCGCCACCAGGTGCCGGGTCGCCTCCGCGAAGCGGACCGGCTCGCGCAGGTTGCGCGCCCAGTAGGCGGCGTCCAGCGCGGCGCCGTCGACGACCTCGCCGGTCACGGTGGAGAGCAGCGGCACCTCGCCAGTGCGCGGGACCAAAGGGGCCAGCGCGGCGATCAGCTCATCCAGGAGCACGTCGACGTACGGCGAGTGCGAGGCGTAGGACGTCGGGAGCCGCCGGGCACGGTGGCCGGCGGCCTCGGCCGCCGCCAGCAGGCCCTCCGCCGCGTCGACGTCGCCCGAGACGAGGAAGGACCGTGGGCTGTTCATCACGCTGACGAACAGCCGGCCGGGCCACGGCGCGGCCAGCGCGGCGACCTCGTCCGCCGACGCGGCCACCGACACCATCATTCCGCTGCCGACGAGGGAGGTCGCGATCCGGCTGCGCGCCGCGATGGCGCGGGCGGCGTCGTCCAGGCTCAGCGCCCCGCCGACGGCGGCCGCGGTGATCTCGCCCTGGCTGTGGCCGACGAGCGTGGCGGCCCGGACGCCGTGAGCGCGCCAGAGCGCTGCCAGCCCGACCAGGACGGCGAACAGCGCCGGCTGGACGACGTCGACCCGGTCCAGCGACGGCGCGCCCGGTCGGCCGCGCAGCACGTCCTCGAGGTCCCAGTCGACGTGCGGCGCGAGCGCGGCGCGGCAGGCCTCGATGCGCTCGGCGAAGACCGGCGAGGCGTCCAGCAGCTCGCGGGCCATCTCGTCCCACTGCGACCCCTGCCCGGGGAACACGAAGGCCACCGGGACGGCGCCGCGGGCCTGGCCGCGCCGAAGCCGGGGGTGCTCGTCGCCCGCGAGCAGCGCGTCGACCGCCTCGGACAGCTCGTCGGCCGTCGCGGCCATGATCACGGCGCGGTGCTCGAAGGAGGCCCGGGTCCTGGCGAGCGCGTGCGCGAGGTCGAGCGGGCGACGGCCCGGCCCGAGCGCCCGGGCGGCGGCGCGGATCTGGTCGGCCTGCGTCGCGAGGGCGGCCGCGGTGGGCGCGGTGACGACCCACGGCACGACCGGCGCCGCGCCCGCCGGCGGCACGGACGCCTCAGCCCGCCCGGCTGGCTCGGCGGCCGGCTGGCTCGCCTCGGCCAGGTCGTCCCGCCCGCCCGGCTCGGTCAGGCCGCCCGGCTCGGTCAGGCCGCCCGGCTCGGTCAGGCCGCCCGGCTCGGTCAGGCCGCCCGGCTCGGCCGGCTCGCCGGCGCGGGCGGCCGCCGGCGCCTCCTCCAGGACGAGGTGGGCGTTGGTGCCGCTGATCCCGAACGAGGAGACGCCGGCCCGGCGGGGCCGGTCACGCCGTTCCCACCGCCGGGCCTCGGTGAGCAGGCGGACCGCGCCCGCGTCCCACTTCACCAGCCGGCTGGGGGTGTCGACGTGCAGCGTCGGCGGCAGCGTGCCGTGCCGCATCGCCTGCACCATCTTGATGACACCGCCGACGCCGGCCGCCGCCTGCGTGTGGCCGACGTTCGACTTCAGCGAGCCCAGCCACAGCGGCGCCCCGTCGTCCCGCTCACGGCCGTAGGTCGCCAGCAGGGCTCCGGCCTCGATGGGGTCGCCGAGCCGGGTGCCGGTGCCGTGCGCCTCGACCGCGTCGATCTGGTCGGCGGTCAGCCGCGCGGCGGCCAGCGCGGCCCGGATGACCCGCTCCTGGGACGGGCCGTTGGGCGCGGTCAGCCCGTTGCTGGCGCCGTCGGAGTTGATCGCGCTGCCCCGGAGGACGGCGAGGACCGGGTGGCCGGCCCGTTGTGCCGTCGACAGCCGCTCCAGCAGCAGGAGGCCGGCGCCCTCGGCGAAGTTGGTGCCGTCGGCCGCGTCGGCGAAGGCCTTGCACCGCCCGTCCGGGGCGAGCCCGCGCTGGCGGCTGAACTCGACGAGGGCCCGCGGGGTCGAGAGGATTGTCGCTCCGCCGGCGAGCGCGGCCGAGCACTCGCCCCGGCGCAGCGACTCGACGGCCAGGTGGATCGCCACCAGCGAGGACGAGCAGGCGGTGTCGACGCTGAGCGCCGGCCCCTCCAGCCCGAGCAGGTACGCCAGCCGGCCGGAGGCCACCGACGTGGTGTTGCCGGTGAGGACGTAGCCCTCCACCTGGCCAACGGGAGCGTGCCGGCAGGGGACGTAGTCCTGCGAGATCACTCCGGTGAACACCCCGACCCGCTCGCCCCGCAGGCTGGCGACCTCGATGGCGGCCGACTCGACCGTCTCCCAGGCGACCTCCAGCAGCAGCCGCTGCTGCGGGTCCATCGCCAGCGCTTCCCGCGGCGGGATGCCGAAGAACTCCGCGTCGAAACCGGTGGCGGGGACGAAGCCGCCCCGCCGGACGTAGCTGGTACCTGTCCGGTCCGGGTCCGGGTGGAACAGCTCGTCGAGGTCCCAGCCGCGGTCGACGGGCAGCTCGCCGACCCCGTCCCGCCCGGCGGAGACCAGGTCCCACAGCTCGTCGGGCGAGCCGACGCCGCCCGGGTAGCGGCAGCCCATGCCGACGATCGCGATCGGCTCCTCGGAGTCCTCGGTCAGCTCGCGCAGGCGCCGCCGGGCCTGGCGCAGGTCGGTGGTCGCGCGGCGCAGGTAGTCGCGCAGCCGGTCCTCCTGGGCTGTGTCCTGCTCCATGACGGTGTCAGCTCCCGCGTTCTGGACCCGCGTACGCGACCCGCCCGCGGCGCCGGGGGACGAGGCCCGGACGGCGCGCGTCGGCGTCGGTCACTTCGGGTCGAGCAGTGGATGGGTGGTCGGGGGGCAGCGATGGTCGCAGGGCGGCGGTGAGACGGCCGGCCGGCGGCCGTCAGCCGGGCTCAGCCGATGCCGAGCTCGGTGTCGAGGGCCTCGAACAGTTCGTCGTCGGTCGCGGTGAGCAGGTCGCCGTCGGTCCGGGCGTCCGGCACGCCGCCGAGCCCCGCCGCGCCGTGCGCGCCGTCCGCGGCGGCGCCGCGCGCCGAGCCCGAGCCTCGCGCCAGGTCGTCCCACTTCCAGAGCAGGCCGCGCAGCCGATCGGTGATCCGGTCGCGGCCGTCCGGGTCGGTGACCGCCGCCCGCAGCGCCGCCTCCAGCCGGTCGATCTCCGCCAGGACCGTCGGCCGCGCGGCCTGCGCGGGCGCGAGCACGGTGTCGAGGTGCCGCCCGAGCGCCGCCGGCGTCGGATGGTCGAACACCAGGCTGCCGGGCAGGCTCAGCCCGGTCGCCGTCTCGATCCGGTTGCGCAGCTCCAGGGCGGTCAGCGAGTCGAAGCCGAGGTCCCGGAACGCCCGGTCGGCCGCCAGGTCCGCCGCGCCGCCGTGGCCGAGGACGACGGCGGCCTCGGCCACGACCAGGTCGAGCAGGATCGCCGGCCGCTCGGCCATGTTCGCGGCGGCCAGCCGGGCCGCCAAGGCGGCGCCGGCGCGGCCCGGGCCGGTGGGCGACCGGCGGGCGACCGGCCGGCGGGAACGCGCCTGGCCTCCGGCAAGCTCGCGCAGGATCGCCGGCGGGCGCGACCCGAGCGTGGACCGGTCGAGCGCGGCCGCGACGAGCAGCGGGTCGTCCGCGTCGAGCGCCGCGTCGAACAGGCGCAGCGCCTCGGCGGCAGTCAGGCCGGCGGACGTCCGGCCGATGCGGGCCCGGTCGGCGGCGCCCAGGCCGGCGGTCATCGCGCTGGTCTCGGCCCACAGCCCGTAGGCGATCGACAGGCCGGGCAGGCCGAGCGCCCTGCGGTGGGCGGCGAGCGCGTCCAGGAAGGTGTTGGCCGCCGCGTAGTTCGCCTGACCCGGCGCGCCGGTCACGCCGGCCGCGGAGGAGAACAGGACGAACGCCGACAGGGACGCCGACCGGGTCGCCTGGTGCAGCGCCCACGCCGCGTCGACCTTGGCCCGCAGCACCGGGCGCAGCCGCTGGGGGCCCAGGGCGGTGACCAGGCCGTCGTCGAGGACGCCCGCGACGTGGATGACGGCCCGCAGCGGCCGTTCGGCGGGGATCGCGGCCAGCGCCGCGGCTAGCGCGGCCCGGTCGGCGACGTCGACGGCGACCACCGTCGTCTGGGCGCCGAGCGCCGCCAGTTCGGCGACCAGCTCGCCGGCGCCCGGCGCCGCCGGCCCGCTGCGGCTGGCGAGCAGCAGATGGCGCGCGCCGCGTGCGGTGACGAGGTGGCGTGCGACGAGGCGGCCGAGCGTGCCGGTCCCCCCGGTCACCAGGATCGTGCCGGGCTCGTCGACGGTCTCCGGCAGCGTGAGCACCACCTTGCCGACGTGCCGGGCCTGGCTGAGGTGCCGGAAGGCGTCGCCCGCCCGGCGGACGTCCCAGGTGGTGACCGGCAGCGGAGGCAGGACGCCCCGGGCAAACAGGTCCACCAGCTCGGCCAGCATCTCGGCGATCCGGTCCTCGCCCGCCTCCATCAGGTCGAACGCGCGGTACGCGACGCCGGGGTGGGCCGCGGCGACCGTGGCCGGGTCGCGGATGTCGGTCTTGCCCATCTCCAGAAACCGCCCGCCGCGGGGCAGCAGGCGCAGGGACGCGTCGACGAACTCCCGCGCCAGCGAGTCGAGGACGACGTCGACGCCCTCGCCCCCTGTCGCGGCGAGGAACGTCTCGGCGAAGCCGACGTCGCGGGAGGACGCGATCCGGTCGTCGGCCAGGCCCAGCGCGCGCAGGGTCGGCCACTTCGGCCGGCTGGCGGTGCCGAAGGCGTCGACCCCCCAGTGCCGCGCCAGCGCCACCGCCGCCATCCCGACCCCGCCGGTCGCCGCGTGCACCAGCAGGCGCTCGCCGGCCCGCAGGTCGGCCAGGTCGCGCAGCCCGTACCAGGCGGTCAGGTAGACGGTCGGCACGGCGGCGGCCTGGGCGAAGGACCAGCCCGCCGGCATCGGGACGATCAGGCGGCGGTCGGTGACGGCGACCGGGCCGATCCCGGCCGGGAACATGCCCATCACCCGCTGCCCGGGGTGGATGCCGATGACGCCCGGACCGACCTCCTCGACGGTGCCGGCCCCCTCACCGCCGATCGGCGCGTCTCCCGGGTACATGCCCAGGGCGATCAGCACGTCGCGGAAGTTCAGGCCGGCCGCGCGCATCCGGACCCGGACCATACCGGCGGCCAGCGGCTCGGCGACCTCCGGGCAGGGCCGCAGGACCAGGTTCTCCAGGGTCCCGCGGCCGGTGGAGTCGAGCCGCCACGGCCCGGCCGGAGGCGGCACGAGCCGGCCGGCGCCGGCGGCCGGCACCGGCGCCAGCCGGGGCACCCGGCGCGCGCCGGCCCGGATCGTGACCCGCGGGTCGTCCCCGGCCAGCAGCGCGGGCAGCTGCCCGGCCAGGCCTGCCGGGTCGTCGGTGTCGACCAGCAGGAAACGGCCGGGGTTCTCGGACTGGGCGGAGGCGACCAGGCCCCAGACCACCGCCCCGGCCAGGTCTCCGACCGGGTCGTGCTCGGCCGCGGCGACCGCACCGGAGGTGACGACCACCAGCGGGGCGCGCCCGGCCGGCCTGACCAGCCAGCCCTGGATGGCCGCCAGCACCCCCTCGGCCCGGGCCGCCGCGGCGACGTCGACGGCCTGGCCGACGGGTCCTTCGGCCGGGTCCGCCGGTCCGGACGGCTCGGGCGGGGCCGAAGCGTCGCCCGCGCCGGTCCGGGGCCGGGCGTCGAGGATGACCAGCTCCGCAGGGTCTCCGGCCGGCAGGTCGCGAAGCTCGTCCGCGTCCCGCAGCACGACGGCGCCGGCGGGCACAGCCAGACCGGACCGGAGCGTGGTGGGCTCGCCCGGGGCGGAGGTGACGTCCGGGCCGGTAGCGGCGTCTTGGTCGGTGACGGCGTCTTGGTCGGACGTTCGCCAGGCGACGCGGAACAGGCCCTCGTCGTCGGCGGGCGCCAGCACGTCCGCGGACAGCTCCCGGACCTCGAGCGCGTCGACGACCGCGACCGGCACGCCGGCGGCGTCGTACAGGCGCAGGGCCGCGGTGTTCCCGTCCCGCCAGGAGATCCGGGCGCGCAGGGCGGTCGCGCCGGCGGCCAGGAGGGTGACGCCCGACCAGCGGAACGGCAGCTTGACCGGAGCGCCCGGGGCAGGCTCGCCGACGGCCAGGCCGAGGACGTGCAGGGTGGCGTCGAGGAGGGTGGGGTGCAGGGTGAAGCCGGTGGCGCCGCCCGTCTCGGGGGCCCGGTCGGGGTGCAGCTCGACGGTGGCGTACAGGTCGTCGGCCGTGCCTGCTCCCGCGTCCGCGGAGTTCGGGAGGCGCCAGGCGTGGGTGAGCCGGGCGAACGCCGGGCCGTAGTCCAGGCCCAGGCGGCTCAGGTGCGGGTAAAGGCCGTCGGTGTCGAGCGGGGTCGCGCCGGCCGGTGGCCAGGCGCCGGCCAGCGGCTCGACGTCCGGGGGCTCCTCGGCGCCGACCGTGCCGATCGCGTGCCGGGTCCAGCCCTCGGCCGGGCGCGGATCGCCGCCGGCCGGCCGGGAGTGGATGCTCACCGACCGGACGTCGTTCCCCGAACCGTCCTCGTCGTCCTGGCCGGAGATGTCGCCGGCGGGGCCGACGCGGATCTGGACCAGCACAGACCCGACCTCCGGCACCACGAGCGGGCTCTCCAGGACCAGCTCCCGCATGTGCCCGGCGCCGACCTGGTCACCGGCGTACACGGCCAGCTCGACCAGAGCCGCCCCGGGCACCAGCACCCGGCCCTGCACCTGATGGTCACCAAGCCACGGATGGCTGCCCAGACCGATCCGGCCGGTCAGCAACACCTCGCCACCATCCGCCACCGGAACGACCGCATCGAGCAACGGATGCTCCGCCTCGACCAGACTCGACCCGGCCACACCCGACCCACCCACGTCGCCATCGAGCCAGAACCGCTCCCGGGCGAAGGCATAGGTCGGCAGTGCCACCCGCTCCGCCGAGGCCGGGCCGGCGAGACGCCTCCAGTCCACCTCCACGCCGTCGCTGAACAGATCACCCAGCGCCCGCAGCACCGCCACGGCCTCGTCGCGGCCACGCCGGCAGGCCGCGACGGCGACCGTGGGCGCGGGCGTCGCCGTGGCCGCGCTGGCCGCAGGACCCGCCGCGGAACCGCCCAGCGCCTCGCGAACCATCGGGGTCAGGGCGGCGTCCGGACCGATCTCCAGGAAGCGCCGCGCGCCGGCCTCTCGCGCGGCGTCGACCCCGTCCGCGAACCGCACCGCGGACCGGACCTGGCGCACCCAGTAGTCCGGTTCGAGGATCTCCGCGCCCGCCAGCGTGCCCGTCACGTTCGACACCAACGGCACCGACGGCGGCCGCAAGTCGATCTCTCGGACGACCTCGGCGAACTCGCCCAGAACATCGTCCATGTGCGCCGAGTGAAAGGCGTGGCTCACTCGCAGCCGGCGCACCGGCCGACCCGCCGACCGCCACTCCTTCTCGATCTCCTCGACGACGTCCGCGTCCCCCGAGACGACGACCGAGGACGGCCCGTTCACCGCCGCCAGGTCCACACCGGTCCGGTCCCCCAACACCGTCGCCATCTCCGCCTCCGACGCCCCGACCGCGAGCATCAGCCCACCCGGCCGGGCCGCCTGCATCAGCCGCCCCCGCGCCGCCACCAGCCGACATCCCTCGGCCAGACCGAAAACACCCGCCACCTGCGCCGCCGCCAGCTCCCCCACCGAATGGCCCATGACCACGTCCGGCACCACCCCGAACTCCGCCAACAACCGCGCCAACGCGACCTCGAACGCGAACAAGGCCGGCTGGGTATACGCGGTGGCGTCGATGTCGCCGGCCGTCCCGGCCAGCACCTCGCTGACAGGCGCTCCCATCCACCCAGAAAGACCGTCCGCCACCTCCGCCAGCGCCTCCCGAAACACCGGGAAACACTCCGCCAGGCGGACCCCCATCCCCGCCCGCTGCGCACCCTGGCCCGAGAACACGAAACCCACGCCACCCGGCGTACCGGCCACGCCCGGAACCACCGAGCCGGCGGCGAAGGTGTCCAGACCCGACAGCAGCTCGTCGCGGGACACACCGACCGCCACCAGTCGGTGGTCGAAGGACGACCGAGCCAGCAACGCCGCCGCGACATCACGGTCCGGGAGCGCCGCGCCGCCATTCCGCAGGAACTCCGCGCATCTGCCGGCCTGACCGGCGAGAGCGGCCGCCGAACGAGCAGACAGCACCAAGGGCACCGGGACGCCGGCCGCTGCGCTGGTCACCTCCGCCCCCTCCGCCAAGCGGGCGTCGGTAGGCGGCTGCTCGGCCGCGGCAGGCTCGACCGGCGGCGGCTCGGAAACGATGACGTGGGCGTTCGTGCCGCTGACCCCGAACGACGACACGCCCGCCCGCCGAGGCCGCCCCGCGTTCTCCGGCCAGGAACGGGCCGCCGTCACCAGCTCGACCGCGCCCGACTCCCACTCCACGTGCGACGACGGCGCGTCCACGTGCAACGACCGCGGGACGATCCCGTGCCGCATCGCCAACACCATCTTGATAACCCCGGCCACCCCGGCCGCCGCCTGAGAATGACCGATGTTCGACTTCACCGAACCCAACAACAACGGCCCACCCACCGGCCGGTCCCGACCATAGGTCGCCAGCAACGCACCCGCCTCAATCGGATCCCCCAACGTCGTCCCCGTCCCGTGCCCCTCCACCACATCCACATCGACACCCGACAACCCGGCCGACACCAACGCCGCCCGGATCACCCGCTCCTGCGAAGGACCATTCGGCGCTGACAGCCGGCTGCTGGCCCCGTCCTGGTTCACCGCCGAGCCGGCGACGACGGCCAACACGTCGTGGCCGTTCCGCCGGGCATCCGACAGTCGCTCCAGCACCAGCAGCCCGCAGCCCTCGCCCCACGCCACGCCGTCGGCCGCATCCGCGAAGGGCTTGCATCGCCCATCCGGCGCCAGACCCCGCTGCCGAGAGAACTCCACGAAAGCACCCGGCGTCGACATCACCGTGACGCCGCCGGCGACCGCGAGCGAACATTCTCCGGCCCGCAGCGAACCCGCCGCCAGATGCAACGCCACCAGCGACGACGAACACGCCGTGTCCACCGTCACCGCCGGACCCTCGAAACCAAACGTATACGACACCCGACCCGACGCCACACTGCCGGCACTGCCGCCGCCGAGATAGCCCTCGATCTCCTCGGGCGGCCGGCGGACCCGTTCGGCGTAGTCGTGGTACATCACGCCGGCGAAGACGCCGGTGGCGCTGCCGCGCAGCGACTGGGGGTCCAGGTCGGCGTTCTCGAAAGCCTCCCACGCGGTCTCCAGCAGCAGCCGTTGCTGCGGGTCCATCGCCAGCGCCTCACGCGGCGAGATGCCGAAGAACTCCGCGTCGAAGTCGGCCGCGTGGTGGAGGAAGCCGCCTTCCCGGGTGTAGGTCTTTCCGCTGGCGCCCGGGTCCGGGTCGTAGATCTCCTCGACCGGCCAGCCGCGGTCGGTCGGAAATTCCGTGACGGCGTCGGTCTCGGCCATCACCAGGTCCCACAGGTCGCCGGGTGACCCGACCCCGCCCGGATACCGGCAGGCCATCCCGATGATGGCGACCGGTTCGCGGGACGCGTATTCCAGGTCGCGAACGCGGGCGCGAGCCTGGGCCAGGTCCCGGGTCGCGCGCTTTAGATAGTCCCGGAGCTTGTCCTCGTTCACCATCTGATATCCGCTTCCTAGCGTCCCTCGATACGGGCGCCGGTCGTCAGGAGAGTCCGAGCTCCCGGTCGAGAACATCGAAGAGCTCGTCGTCGTCGGCGAGCGAGATACGTTCGGAGAGATCGGGGCCGGGCGGAGCCGATGATTCGTTCTCGGCCACCAGTTGCCGCAGGATTCCCGTCAGCCGGCCGGCGAGGTCGGACCGCGCGTCGTCATTTGCGATGATGGAGGGGAGCTTCGATTCCAGTGTAGCGATTTCGGCATGAAAGGAAACCCGAACGCGACCCAGCTCACCGTCGAGACTGTTCCGAAGATAGCCCGCGAGAGTCACCGCGGTCGGATGGTCGAATGTGACGGTCTTCGGCAGCTTCAATCCGGTCGCGGCGCTGAGCCGGTTACGGAGCTCGACCGCGGTCAACGAGTCGAGCCCGAGATCGAGGAACCCGCGGTCGACCGGGACCGTCCGCGGATCGGCGTGCCCCAGCACGCCGGCGACGTGGTCGCGGACGACGTCGAGGACCACCCGGCCGCGTTCGTCCTCGGGCAGCTCCCGCAGCCGGGCCGGCAGCGAGGTCGGCCCCGGGGGGGACGGCGCGCGCTGGCTGACGATCCGCCGGGCGGGCGCCGTCACCGGGATCAGCCCGTGCAGCAGCGGCGGCACGGCGCCATCCTGGTTGGCGAGCGCCGCCGGATCCAGGCGGAGCGCGACGAGCGCCGGCGCTCCGATCCGCGCCGACGCGGCGAGCATGGCCATCCCGTCCGCCGGCTCGATCGGCGCGAGCCCGGCCCGCGCCAGGCGGGCGCGGTCGGCCCGGCCCAGGCGGCCGGTCATCCCGTCGGTGCCGGCCCACAGTCCCCAGGCCAGCGCGAGCGCCGGCTGGCCGGCGGCGCGACGGCGCGCGGCGAGGGCGTCCAGGAACGCGTTCGCCGCCGCGTAGTTGGCCTGGCCCGGGCCGCCCAGGACGCCGGCCGCCGACGAGAACAGCACGAACTCCGACAGGTCGAGCCCGGCGGTGAGCTCGTGCAGGTGCCAGGCCGCGTCGACCTTCGGCCGCAGCGCGGTGTCGAGGTCGGCCGGGGTGAGCTTCTCCAGCGTCGCGTCCGCCAGGACGCCGGCGGTGTGGATCACGCCGGTCAGCGGCGGCCAGCCCGCCGGGAGCGCGGTCACGAGAGCGGCGAGCGCCGGGCGGTCCGCGACGTCGCAGGCCACGACGTGCACCCGGGCACCGAGCGCCGCCAGCTCGTCAACCAGCTCGGCCGCCCCGGCGGCGGCCGGGCCGCGCCGGCTGGCGAGGACCAGGTGCAGGACGCCCCGGTCGGCGACAAGATGGCGGGCGACGTGGGCACCCAGCGCGCCCATCCCGGTCAGCAGGTAGGTGCCGGCGGCGCCGTCGGGCAAAGCGCCGGCGGCGCGGAGTCCGGCGTCGGCCGGCGCGAGCGCCGGGGTGAGCGTCGGAGTGAGGACGACGCCGTCGCGCACCGCGGTCTGCGCCGCGCCCGACCCGATGGCCGCCGCCGCGGCGGCCACGGCGGCCGGCGCAGACGTCCCGTCCCTGTCGAGCAGCGCGAAGCGGCCTGGGTGCTCCGACTGCGCCGACCTGACCAGGCCCCACACGGCGGCCCCCGCCAGGTCGTCAACCCGGTCCGCCGGCCCGGCCTGGACGGCGGACCGGGTGAGCAGCGCCAGGGTGGACGAGGCGAACCGGTCGTCGGCGGCCCAGCGGCGCAGGACGGCGAGGACGTCGCCGGTGAGCGCGCGCACGGCCGCCGGAGTCGCGCCCGTATCCGGCCCGGCGCCACTCACCGGGAGCACCACGAGGGGCGGCACGGCCTGGTCACCGGCTGCCAGGTCGTTCCAGCTGACCGCCGCCTCGCCGGGCCAGCGGCAGCCGGCGTCGGGGCCGTCCGGCCCGAGCGGGACGAGCAGCAGCGGCGACTCGCCCGGATCGGCGCCGAACGGGTCGGCCAACGGGGCCCAGCTGACCCGGTACAGACCGCCGGCGGCGCCCGCCGCCGGCGCCGGTCCGGCCAGCTCCGCCGCGCTGGCCGCGCGGACGTCGAGGCGGTCCACCCGGGCGACCGGGGTGCCCCGGTCGTCCGTCAGGTCGACGGCGATCGCGTCCGGGCCGAGGTCGCGCAGCCGGACCCGCAGGGTCGTCGCGCCCGCCGCCAGCACCGCGACGCCGGACCAGGCGACCGGCAGCCGGACCCGGTCCGGGCCGCCGGCGGCGTCCTCGGCCGGGTCGAAGCCGAAGGCGAGCGGGTGCAGGGTGGCGTCGAGGAGGGTGGGGTGCAGGGTGAAGCCGGTGGCGCCGCCTGTCTCGGGGGTCCGGTCGGGGTGCAGCTCGACGGTGGCGTAGAGGTCGTGGGCGGTGCCATCGGGGTTGGGGGCGCGCCAGGCGTGGGTGAGCCGGGCGAACGCGGGGCCGTAGTCGAGACCCAGCCCGCCCAGGTGTGAATAGAGTCCGTCGACGTCGAGCGGGGTCGCTTCGGCCGGTGGCCAGGCGCCTGTCTGCGGCTCGGCGGCCGGGGCCTCGTCGGCGCTGACCGTGCCGACGGCGTGCCGGGTCCAGCCCTCGGCCGAGCGCGGATCGCCGCCCGCCGGCCGGGAGTGGATGCTCACCGACCGGACACCGTTCCCCGATCCGACCTCGTCGTCCTGACCAGGAAGGTCCCCGGCCGGGCCGACGCGGATCTGGAGCAGCAGCGACCCAACCTCCGGCACCACCAGCGGACTCTCCAAGACCAGCTCCCGCACATGCCCGGCACCGACCTGGTCACCGGCGTGCACCACCAGCTCGACCAGCGCCGCCCCCGCCACCAACACCCGACCGTGCACCCGGTGGTCGCCAAGCCACGGATAGCTACCCAGACCGATCCGGCCGGCCAGCAGCACCTCACCCCCGTCCGCCACCGACACCACGGCCCCCAGCAGCGGGTGCTCCGCCTCGGCCAACCCCGGCCCGGCCACACCCGACCCAGCCACATCGCCATCGAGCCAGAACCGCTCCCGATCGAACGCATACGTCGGCAGCGCCACCCGCTCCGCCGACGCCGGCCCGACAACACGCCCCCAATCCACCTCCACCCCATCCGTGAACAGCTCCCCCAACACCCGCAACACCGTCACACCCTCGTCACGACCCCGCCGACACGCCGCTACCGCGACCGCGGCCGAACCGTCGAAGGCCTCCTGGACCATCGGGGTCAGCGCGGCGTCCGGTCCGATCTCGACGAAGCGCCGCACGCCGGCGTCCCGCGCGGCCGTCACCCCGTCACCGAACCGCACCGCCGACCGGACCTGACGCACCCAGTAATCCGCTTCGAGGATCTCCGCACCCGCCAGAGCGCCCGTCACGTTCGACACCAGCGGCACCGACGGCTCCCGAAGGTCGACCGTCCGAACGACCTCCGCGAACTCGCCCAGCACCCCGTCCATATGCGCCGAATGAAACGCGTGGCTCACCCGCAGCCGCCGCACCGGCCGACCCGCCGACCGCCACAGCACCTCGATCTCCTCCACCGCGCCCGCGTCCCCCGAGACGACGACCGAGCTCGGCCCGTTCACCGCGGCCAGGCCCACACCGGCCCGACCCGCCAAAACAGGCTCCATCTCCGACTCGGACGCGCTGACGGCGAGCATCAGCCCACCCGCCCGCGCCGCCTGCATCAGGTGACCGCGGGCCGCCACCAAACGACACCCGTCGTCCAGTCCGAAAACCCCTGCGACATGGGCAGCGGCCAACTCACCGACGGAATGGCCGACCACCACATCCGGCACCACCCCGAAGTCCGCCAGCAACCGCGCCAACGCCACCTCGAACGCGAACAGCACCGGCTGCGTATACACCGTCACGTCGATGTCCCCGGCCGTCCCCGCCAGTACCTCCCCGACCGGCACGTCCACCAGCCCGGAGAAGCCGGCCGCCACCTCCGCCAGCGCCTCCCGGAACACCGGAAAACAGTCCGCCAGGCGCACCCCCATCCCCACCCGCTGCGCACCCTGACCCGAGAACACGAAACCCACCCCACCCGTGGCCGGCGAGCTGCCCGTCGCCCCGGGAGCCGCCAGCCGGCCCAGCTCCGCCAGCAGCTCCTCCCGCGACGCCCCGACGGCCACCGCCCGGCGATCGAAGCCGGTCCGGGTATGGACCAGCGCGTTCGCCACCCCGGCCAGCGGCAGGTCGGCCCGGTCGGCGACATGCGACCGGAGGCGCGCCGCCTGGCCGCGCAGTGCGGCGTCGCTCGCCGCGGAAAGCACGAGCGCCACCGGCGCGGCCGCCGCCGGGCCCTGCGGGAGCCGCGCCGGCACGGTCGACGTGAGCCGCGCCGGGCCCTGCGCGGGCGAGGCGGGCGTCGGCTCGGTGCCGGCCGGGGTGGGGTCCGGGCCGGCGATGATGACGTGCGCGTTGGTCCCGCTGATCCCGAACGACGACACGCCCGCCCGGCGCGGCCGCTCGCCCCGGGGCCAGGGCCGGGCCTCGGTCACCAGCTCGACCGCCCCGGACTCCCACTCCACATGTGAGGACGGCGCGTCCACGTGCAAGGTCGCCGGCACGATTCCATGCCGCATCGCCAACACCATCTTGATGACCCCGGCCACCCCGGCCGCCGCCTGAGAATGACCGATGTTCGACTTCACCGAACCCAACAACAACGGCCCACCCACCGGCCGGTCCCGACCATAGGTCGCCAGCAACGCACCCGCCTCAATCGGATCCCCCAACGTCGTCCCCGTCCCGTGCCCCTCCACCACGTCCACATCGGCACCCGACAACCCGGCCGACGCCAACGCCGCCCGGATCACCCGCTCCTGCGACGGACCATTCGGCGCCGTCAGACCATTCGACGCACCGTCCTGGTTCACCGCCGAACCCGACACCACCGCCAGCACCTCATGACCGTTACGCCGCGCATCCGACAGCCGCTCCAGCACCAGCAGACCCACACCCTCCGACCACGCGGCCCCGTCAGCCGCGTCGGCGAACGACTTGCACCGGCCGTCCGGCGCCAGTCCGCCCTGCCGGGAGAACTCGACGAACGCCTCCGGCGTCGACATCACGGCGACGCCGCCGGCCAGCGCCAGCGAGCACTCGCCCGCCCGCAGCGACGACGCCGCCAGATGCATCGCCACCAACGACGACGAACACGCCGTGTCGACCGTCACCGCCGGGCCCTCGAACCCGAACGAATAGGCCACCCGGCCCGACGCGATGCTGCCGGCGGTGCCGTTGCCCACATAACCCTCGAGCTCCGGCGGAACGGTCCGCACCCACGAGCCATAGTCGTGGTACATCACCCCCACGAACACCCCGGTCGAAGAACCCCGCAACGACCGCGCGTCCACCCCGACGCTCTCCACCGCCTCCCACGCCGTCTCCAACAACAACCGCTGCTGCGGATCCATCGCCAACGCCTCACGCGGCGAGATACCAAAGAACCCCGCATCGAAATCCGCCACGCCGGAAAGGAATCCGCCCTCCCGCACGTAGGAGCGGCCGACCGCCGCCGGATCGGCGTTGAAGAGGACGTCGATGTCCCAGCCCCGGTCGACCGGGAACGGCGAGATCCCGTCACCACCGGCCGAGACGAGATCCCACAGGTCGGCCGGCGACGCCACCCCACCCGGGAAACGGCACGCCATCCCGACGATCGCGATCGGGTCGTCGGCGCTCGACGCGGCCCCGGGCGCCGGCCGGCGCGGCGACGCCGGCGCCGGGGCGGCCTCGAACCGGCGGGCCAGCTCGGCGGCGAGGACCTCCGGCGTCGGGTAGTCGAACACCATCGTCGCGGGCAGCCTCAGGCCGGCCGCGGCCGCGACCCGGTTGCGCAGCTCGACCGCCGTCAGCGAGTCGAGCCCTAGCTCCTTGAAGGTGCGGTCGGCGCCGACCGCGGCGGCGTCGGCGTGCCCGAGCACGGCCGCCGCCTCCGCGCGGACGGTGGCCAGCAGCGCGGGGCCGCGCTCGGCCGCCGGCAGCGTCGCCAGCCGTGACATCGCGGCGCGCCCGGTACCCGCCGCGGCACGGCGCCGGGGCAGCAGCCCGCGGATCAGCGTCGGCAGCTGCTCCGGGTGGGCCCGGGCGGCGGCGAGGTCGATCCGCGCGGCCAGCGGGGCCGCCGCTCCCCGCGGCCGGCCAAGCTCGGCCAGGGCCGCGTCGAACAGGGCGAGGCCGGCGTCCGACGGCAGCGGCGCGATGCCGCGGCGCCGCATCCGGGTGAGGTCGGCGGTGCCCAGCGCGCCGGTCAGCTCACCGCGCTCCGCCCACATCCCCCAGGCGATGGACACGGTCGGCAGGCCCAGGGACCGCCGGTAGCCGGCCAGCGCGTCGAGGAAGCAGTTCGCCGCCGCGTAGTTCGCCTGCCCCGCCCCGCCGAGCAGACCCGCGGCCGAGGAGAACAGCACCAGCGCCGGCGTCGCGACCGTCGGAGCCACCGCTCCCGGAGCCAGCGCCGCGGCCGTCGGGGCCGGGGTCGCCGGGGCGGACGACGCGCCCGCGGTCGCCGGGGCGGGGATCACGGTCAGGTCGTGCAGGTGCCAAGCGCCGTCGACCTTGGGCGCGAACACCCGGTCGAGCCGGGCCGGCGTCAGCGACTCGACGACGCCGTCGTCGAGCGCGCCGCCGGCGTGCACGACCGCGCTGACGGGCCGGTCGGCCGCGACCGTGGCGAGCACGGCGCCCAGCGCCCGCCGGTCGGCGACGTCGACGGCGGCGATCCGCGCGTCGGCCCCGGCGGCGGCGAGCGCGGCCAGCAGCTCGTCCGTGCCGGCCGCGGCCGGGCCGCGGCGGCTGAGCAGCAGCAGGTGCCGGACGCCGTGCCGGCGGGCCAGGTGCTCGGCGACGAGCCGGCCGAGCGCGCCCGTCCCCCCGGTCACCACGACCGTGCCGCCGAGCGGATCGCGGGACAGCTCGGAGCCGGAGGCCTGCGCCACCCGGGCGAGGGTCGGCGTGAGGATCGTCCCGTCCCGCAGGGCGACCTCCGGGAGGTCCCCCTCGACGACCGCGGGCAGTCGTCGCAGTGACGTGTCGAGGCCGTCGGTGTCGACCAGCTGGATCCGGCCCGGGTGCTCCGACTGGGCCGCGCGCGCCAGCCCGAGGACGGCCGCCGCGGCCAGCCTGCTCGCGGCCCCCCGGTCCGGCGCGGCGGTCCTCCCGGCCGCGGCCGGGGAATCGTCGGCGGCGACATCGGCGGCGTCCTGGGTCAGGACGACCAGCCGGCTGCGCGCGTACCGCGGATCGGCCAGCCACGCCTGGAGGACCGCGAGCATCGCCGCGGTCGCGGCACGGACTACGGACGGGACGTCGACGGGCCCGGCCGGGCCGTCGGCCGGTGGGGCGGCCGGCACCAGCACGACGTCCGGTGGGGCGACACCGTCCGGGCCGGACGGGAGGGCCGGCCCGTCGCACGCGTCCCACCGGTCCTCGCCGAGCAGGTCCGCCAGCCCCGCCGGGGCCGGACCGACGACGAGCCAGCCGCCCCCGCCCGCCGCCTCGGGCGGAGGCGGGACCGGGGTCCAGTCACGCCGGTACAGGGCGTCGCCGGAGCTCGCCGCCGCGGCGAACGCCCGGTGGTCGACCGGCCGAGTCGCCAGGGCGGCGACGCGGACCAGGGAGCGGCCGGTCTCGTCACGAGCGTCGAGGGCGATGGTGCCGTCGGCGCCGAGGCGCAGCCGGACCCGCATCGCCACGCCGGCCGGAGCCGACACCGAGACGCCGGACCAGGAGAACGGCAGCCGGATCTCGGCGTCCGGCGTCCCCTCGGCGACGAGGTCGGCCAGCAGCGGATGGAGGCCGGCGTCGAGCAGCGCCGGGTGGACGCCATAACGCCCCGGGTCCGTGGCCACTGGGAGCTCGACCTCGGCAAAGCGGTCGGCGCCGGACCGCCAGGCCCGCCGCAGCCCCCGGAAGGCCAGCCCGTAGCCGTAGCCGAGCTCGCCGAGGGCGTCGTAAAAGCCGGTCAGGTCGATCTCGTCCGCGCCGGGCGGTGGCCAGGCGTCGGCGGCCCAGTCGGCGTCCTCGTCCGCTCCGGTCCGCGCCGCCGGCGGATCGGCCGCCGCGAGCGTGCCGGCGGCGTGCCGGATCCACCCGCGGTCGCCGTCGCCGTCGGCCCCGCCGGTGCTGTCGCCCGCGGGTCCGTCGGCGGAGTCGCCGGTGGCGGGGCGAGAGTAGATGGAGACCGCGCGCCGCCCGGCGTCGTCGCCCGGGCCGACGACGACCTGCACGGCCACCGTCCCGACGGCCGGCGGTGCCGCCGCCCCGGCACCGGTGCCGCCGGCCGGAGCCAGCACGAGCGGGCTCTGCACGGTCAGCTCCTCGACCCGCTCGGCGCCCAGGCGCGCGCCCGCGTGCCGGGCCAGCTCGACGAAGGCGGTGCCCGGCAGCAGCGGGCGGCCGAGGACGGCATGGTCGGCGAGCCAGCCGGGGCTGCCCTCGGCCAGCCGGCCGGTGAACAGCGTGAGCTCGCCGTCGGCCACGCTGATCTCGGCCCCGAGCAGCGGGTGCTCGCCCGCGTCGAGTCCGAGCGCGCCCGCGGAGGCGGCCGGGGCCGTGGCCTCCAGCCAGTACCGCTCACGCTTGAACGCGTAGGTGGGCAGATCCACCGGGGCGCCCCGGCCGCCGAGCACGGCGGCCCAGTCGAGCCGCGGGCCGCGGCCGTCGAGGGCGGCCATCGAGAGCAGGAAGCGTCGCCAGCCGTCCTCGCCGCGCCGGAGCGAGCCGACGACGACCGCCCGCTCGGCGGCGTCGCCGTCGACGTCCTCGATCGTGCTCTCGAGTGCGCCGGTGAGCACGGTGTGCGGGCTGATCTCGACGAACCTGCGGTGGCCGGCCGCGTAGGCCGCCCGCACCGCCTCGTCCAGTCGCACGGTCTGCCGCAGGTTGCGGTACCAGTAGCCGGCGTCCAGGACCGGCTCGTCGACCGCCGCGCCGGTGACCGTCGAGTAGAAGGCGATCTCGGGGCGGGCCGGGACGACATCCCGCAGCGACGCCAGCAGCTCGGCCTCGATCGCCTCGACGTGGGCCGAGTGGGACGCGTAGTCCACCGGTACCCGCCTGGCCGAGATCTCGGTGCCCGAGCAGTACTCGACCAGGGCGTCCAGCGCGTCGGCGTCCCCGGACACGACGGTGGACACCGGCCCGTTGACCGCCGCGACGTCGACGCGGCCGGCGACGCCGGCGTCGGCCAGCGCCGCGCGGGCCCGGCGCTCGTCGACGGCGAGCGAGACCATGCCGCCCTCGCCGGCGATGCGGCGGAGGGCGCGCGCCCGCAGCGCGACGACCTTCGCCGCGTCGTCGAGGCTGAGCGCACCCGCGACGCAGGCCGCGGCTATCTCACCCTGCGAGTGGCCGACTACCGCGTCCGGCGGGGCGCCCACCGAGCGCCACAGCTCGGCCAGGGCGACCATCACCGCGAACAGCGCCGGCTGGACGACGTCGACCCGCTCCAGCGCGGGCGCGCCGGCGTCGCCGCGCAGCACCGCGGTCAGCGACCAGTCGACGAACGGGGCCAGCGCCCGCTCGCAGGCGAGGATCCGCTCCCGGAACACGGCCGAGCGCGCGAACAGGTCGACGCCCATCCCGGCCCACTGGGCGCCCTGGCCCGGAAAGACGTACACGGTCCGCTCGGAGGAGACCGGCCGGCCCCTGGCCACGACCACGTCCGGGTCGTCCTGGTCCTCGGCGACCGCGGCGAGCCCCCGGACCAGGCCCGCCAGGTCGGTCCCGATCACGACGGCCCGCCGGGCCAACGGCGAGCGGGTCCGCACCAGCGAGTGCGCGACGTCCCAGGGATCGACGGTCATCGCGGACTCGACGGCGGCGCGCAGCGCGTCGGCCTGCGCCCGCAGCGCCGCCGGCGTCTGGCCCGCCACGACCCACGGGACGTGTGCCGGCCCCGCCGCCTCGCCGGCGGCCTCGGTGGCCGCGCCGGCCGCGGCGGGCTCGGCGGTCGGCTGCTCGGCCGCCGAGGCCGCCTCGACAATGACGTGCGCATTCGTGCCGCTGGCGCCGAACGAGGACACGCCGGCCCGCCGGGGCCGGTCGGTCTCCGGCCAGGGCCGGGCCTCGGTCACCAGCTCGACGGCGCCCGACTCCCAGTCCACCCGCGCGGACGGCGCGTCGACGTGCAGGGTCGGTGGCACGATCCCGTGGCGCATCGCCTGCACCATCTTGATCACACCGCCGACCCCGGCCGCCGCCTGGGCGTGGCCGATGTTCGACTTGAGCGAGCCCAGCAGCAGCGGCCGGCCCGCCGGGCGGTCCTGGCCATAGACCGCGAGCAGGGCCCCCGCCTCGATCGGGTCGCCGAGCGTCGTGCCGGTCCCGTGCCCCTCCACGACGTCGACGTCGGCACCCGACAGCCCGGCGGACGCCAGCGCCGCCCGTATCACCCGCTCCTGCGCCGGGCCGTTCGGCGCCGTCAGACCGTTCGACGCCCCGTCCTGGTTCACCGCCGAGCCTGTGAGGACGGCCAGCACCTCGTGGCCGGCCCGCCGTGCGTCCTCCAGCCGCTCCAGCACCAGCAGGCCGAGGCCCTCGGCGAACCCGGTGCCGTCGGCCGAGTCCGCGAACGCGCGGCAGTGTCCGTCCGGCGAGAGCCCCTTCTGCCGGCTGAACTCGACGAACAGGTACGGCGTCGACATCACCGACACCCCGCCGGCCAGCGCCAGCGAGCATTCGCCGGCGCGCAGCGAGCCGGCGGCGAGGTGCAGCGCAACCAGCGACGACGAGCACGCCGTGTCCACGGTCACCGCCGGGCCCTCCAGGCCGAGCGTGTACGAGACCCGGCCGCACGCGACGCTTCCCGCGCTGCCGTTGATGAGATAGCCCTCGAACTCGCCGGGGTCGGGGCGCAGCCGGATGCCGTAGTCGTCGTGCATGATGCCGAGGAAGAAGCCGGTCGGCGTGCCGCGCAGCTCCATCGGGTCGACGCGGGCCGACTCCACGGCCTCCCAGGCGGCCTCCAGCAGCAGGCGCTGCTGGGGGTCCATCGTCAGCGCCTCCCGGGGCGAGATGCCGAAGAACGCCGGGTCGAAGTCGGCGGCACCGGCCAGGAAACCACCCGCCCGCACGTAGCTGTGGCCGGCGGCGTCCGGGTCGGGGTCGAACAGCTCGTCGACGTTCCATCCGCGGTCGGCCGGGAAGCCGCCCACCCCGTCGCGCCCGGCGGCCACCAGGTCCCACAGCTGGGCCGGCGACCGCACGTCGCCCGGGTAACGCGCGGCCATCCCGACGATCGCGATCGGCTCGGCGCCGCCCCGCTCCAGCTCCCGCACCCGGTTCCGGGCCTCGTGCAGATCGGCGGTGACGCGCCGCAGGTAGAAGCGGAGTTTCTCCTCGTTCATGGCTCGTCACTCGCTCCAGGTTCGGGCCGGGCACGGACGGAGGCACGGCAGGGGCACGGCAGGGGCACGGACGTACAGCGAGGGCACGGGAGACCGCCGGGACGCGGGAGGCCACCGGGGTGCGGGGGGCGGCGGCGCGGGTGGGGACAGCCGCGGGCGGAAGTCACAGCTGTTGCTCGATGAACTCGAAGAGCTCGTCGTCGGACGCGGACGCCAGCCGCTCGCTGACCGACGGGGCGGCCTCCGACGCGGCGTCCGCCGTGTAGCGGGCCGCGAGCTGCGCGATCCGGGCCCGCAGCGCCATCCCGGCGGCGTCGCCGGGTTCCGCGCCGGCCAGCACCCGCTCCACCAGGTCGACGCTGGCCAGGGCGTCCGACGCCGACGCCGACCGCGTCGCCGCCGGCCCGGGCGCGGCGCCGGCCGTACCCGGGCCGGCCGAGGTCGCCGGCGGCGCCGCGCTGGCCAGCTCGGTCTGGATCTTCCCGGCCAGGGCCCGGGGCGTCGCGTAGTCGAAGACCACCGTGGCCGGCAGCCGCAGCCCGGTCGCCCGGTTGACCCGGACGCGCAGCTCCACCGCCGTGAGCGAGTCGAACCCCAGGTCGCGGAAGGCGGTCCGCATCTCGATCTCGCCGGCGCTGTCGTGGCCGAGCGTGGCCGCGGCCAGGCCACGGACCAGCTCGGCGACGATGCGCGCCCGCTCCTGCTCGCCCGCGGCCGTCAGCCGGCGGCGCAGCGCGTCGGCGTCCGAGCCGGCGTCGCCGTCGGCCGCCGGCGACCCCGGCTCGGCGACCGCGGTGCGGGCTCGGCGGGCGAGGTCGCGCAGCAATGGATGCGCCGGCGCCGCGCCGGCGCGGACGGCGGCCAGGTCCAGGCCGACCGGCACGACCAGCGCCTCCCCGGCGCCCAGCGCCGCGTCGAACAGGGCCAGCCCGGCAGCCGACTCCAGCGGCCGCACGCCGAGGCGGGCCAGCCGGGTGATGTCGGTCGCGTCCAGCGCGCCGGTCAGCTCGCTGCGCTCGGCCCACAGTCCCCAGGCCAGCGAGATCGCCGGCAGCCCGGCCGCCCGCCTGGCCGCCGCCAGGCCGTCGAGGAACACGTTGGCCGCCGCGTAGTGGGCCTGCCCGGCCGTGCCGAACTGGCCGGCGGCGCCGGAGAACAGGGCGAACAGGGCCAGGTCGGTGCCAGCCGTCAGCTCGTGCAGATGCAGCGCCGCGTCCACCTTCGGCCGCATCACGGCGTCCACCCGGGCCGGGGTCAGAGCCATGACCGTCCCGTCGTCGAGGGCCGCCGCCGCGTGCACGACGCCGGTGAGCGGGTGCTCGGACGGCACGGTCGCCAGCAGGCCGGCCACCTCGCCGCGGTCGGTGACGTCGCAGGCGACGATCCGGGCCTCGGCGCCCAGTCCGGCCAGCTCGGCGCTCAGCTCCGCCGCCCCGGGCGCGTCCGGTCCGCGTCGGCTGGCGATGAGCAGGTGCCGCACGCCGTGCGCGGTCACCAGGTGCCGGGCGAGCAGCGCGCCCAGCGTGCCGGTGCCGCCGGTCAGCAGGACGGTGCCGTCCGGGCGCAGCCGCATTCCGGCCGCGCCGGACGGCTCGATCCGCGCCAGCCGCGGCGCGAGGACCCGACCGTCCCGGACCGCCAGCCGCCGCTCGCCGGCGGCGAGCGCGGCCAGCGCGGCCGGCAGCGCCCGCAGCGACGCCTCGTCCACGCCCCGTTCGCCCGCCTCGACGTCGACGAGCGCGAGCCGGTCCGGATGCTCCGTGCCCGCCGAGCCGAGCAGGCCCGCGAGCGGGGCGTGGACGAGGTCGACCGGCCCGGCCGCGTCGGTGGCGGCGGCACCGGCCGTCAGCACGACCAGGGTGGAAGAGGCGAAGCGTTCGTCGGCCAGCCAGCGCTGGACCAGCTCCAGCGTGCGGGTGGTCGCGGACCGCACCGCCTCCGCCGTCGACGGCCCCGGCTCCACACCGGGCCGTTCAGGCCGACTGGCCGGCTCGCCCGCTGCCTGGCCGACCGGCACGACGACGACCGGCGGCGCAGGCAGGCCGGCGTCGAGTGCCGCGACGAGGGCGGCCAGGTCGTCATGCCGATCGACCGGCGCGACCGGGCCAGCCGGCGCGGCGGAGCCACCGGACAGAGCGGCCGCGACGGCGGCCAGTGCTGGCGACTCCGGTCCTAGCACGCTGGTCACCGGTCCGCCGGCGGCAGCTGGCGCCCCGTTGCCTGACGGCGTGTCGGCGTCCACCTCCGCGAGCGGCGTCCAGTTCAGGCGGAACAGCGAGTCGCCGCTGCCGGCGGCGGCCGCGCGGAGCGCCTCCGGCGCGACCGCCCGCATCGCGATCGAGCCGATCGACCCGATCACCTCGCCGGTCAGGTCGTACAGGGTCACCGCCAGCTCGTCCGGGCCGGACCGGTGGATGCGGACCCGTGCCGCGGCGGCGCCGGGCCGGTCGACCCGGGCCCGCCCGACGGCGAACGGCAGCCGGGTCTCGCCCGAGGCGAACAGGAAGCTCGGGTGCAGCACCGTGTCCAGGAGCGCCGGGTGGAGCAGGTAGGACGGCGCGCCGGACGCCTCGGCGCCGGCGAGCCGGGCCTCGGCGTAGATGTCGTCACCGAGCCGCCACGCGGCCCGCAGCCCGCGGAACGCCTGCCCGTACTCGTAGCCGGCGTCGGCGAAGCCCCGGTAGAGCTCGTCGGTGTCGACCGGCGTCGCGCCGGCGGGCGGCCAGGTAGCCAGGGCGTCGGCGGACGGCCCTGGCCGGGCGGCGTCGACCAGGACGCCGGTGGCGTGCCGGGTCCAGTCCTCCGCGGCCCGCTCGCCTCGGCTGGCCGTCACGCCGGCCCCGGTGGTGACCGCGAGGGTCATCGGCCGGGAGTGCAGCGAGAAGTCCCGGCGGCCGGCCGCGTCGGGCGCCGCGACCGACAGGCGCAGGGCGACGGCCGCCCGCTCGGGCAGCACCAGCGGGGCCCGCAGGGTCAGGTCCTCCAGCTCGGCGCGGCCGGCGCCGAGCCGGCGGCCCGCGGCCAGGGCGAGCTCGACGAACGCGGTCGCCGGCAGCAGCGACACTCCCGCCACCCCGTGGTCGGCGAGCCAGCCGTGGGTCGCCTGGCCGATCGCCCCGGTGAACACCACCCCGCCGCTGTCCGGCAGCTCCAGCGCCGCGCCCAGCATCGGGTGGTCGACGTCGAGCGCTCCGCTGGCCCGGGCGCCGCCGGGCCCGGCCGTCGAGGTGTTCATCCAGTACCGCTGGCGCTGGAACGGGTAGGTCGGCAGGTCGACCCGGCGCCCGGCCGCCGGGACGAGCGCCGGCCAGTCCACGGCGCCGCCGGCGACGCCGACGGTCGCCAGCGAGGTCAGCATCCGCCGCCAGCCGCCCTCGCCGCGGCGCAGCGTGCCGGTCACGACGGCCGGCTCGTCGCCGGCGGGCACCGCGGCGTCGAGGGTCTCCTCCAGGCCGCCGACCAGCACGGGGTGCGGGCTGACCTCGACGAAGACCCGGTGGCCCGCGGCGGCGAGCGCGGCGACGACGGGTTCGAGCAGGACCGGCTGCCGCAGGTTGCGGTACCAGTAGTCGCCGGTGAGCGCGGCGCCGTCGAGCAGCCCGCCGGTGACCGTCGAGTGGAACGCGACCCGGGTGTCGCGCGGCTGGATGTCGGCCAACGCGCGCAGCAGCGCGTCGCGAACGGTCTCGACCTGCGCCGAGTGGGACGCGTAGTCGACGGGGACGCGTCGGGCCCGGATCCCGGCCGCGTCGGCTCGCGCCAGCAGCTCGGCCGCCCCGGCCTCCCCACCGGACACGACCGTCGAGGACGCGCCGTTGACCGCGGCGACGCCCCAGTCGCCGGGCAGCCCGGCCAGCAGCGGGGCCGTGTCGGCCGCCGGCAGGCCGACCGAGACCATCGCGCCCCGCCCGGCGAGCGCGAGCAACGCCTTCGACCGCAGCGCGACCACCCGGACGGCGTCGGGCAGGCTCAGCGCGCCGGCGACGTACGCGGCGGCGATCTCGCCCTGGGAGTGACCGACGACGGCGTCCGGCTCGACGCCCGCCGCGCGCCACACCGCGGCCAGCGACACCATCACCGCGAACAGCGCCGGCTGGACGACGTCGACGGCGTCCAGCGAGGGCGCGCCCTCGGCGCCCTGGACCACGTCGAGCAGCGACCAGTCGACGTGGTCGGCGAGCGCCTCCGCGCAGGCCGCCATCTCCCGGGCGAACACCGCAGATTCGGCCAGCAGCTCGGCCGCCATGCCGACCCACTGCGAGCCCTGGCCCGGGAACACGAACACCGTGCCGCCGGCGTCCCCCGCCCGGCCCCTGACCACCGTCGCCGCGTCCGTGCCGTTCTCGACCGCGGCCAGGCCCGCCAGCGCCTCGGCCGGGTCGGCGGCCAGTACGACCGCCCGGTAGGGGAACAGCGCGCGCTCGGTGACCAGCGCCCGGGCGACCCCGCCGACCGCGCCGTCGGCCACGGTGGAGATCGCCGACAGCGCGGACCGCAGCCGGCCGGCCGCCGCCCGCAGCGCCGCCTCGGAGCGGGCCGAGAGGAGCAGCGGGGCCACCCCGCCGACCAGGCCCGTCACTCCGGTCGAGGCGAGGGCGGCGGGGGGCGCCAGGGCGGCCTCGGTCGGCGCCTCCTCCAGGATCAGGTGAACGTTCGTCCCGCTGACCCCGAACGAGGAGACGCCGGCCCTGCGCACCCCGTCCGGCCCGGCCGCCCACGGACGGGCCTGGCCGAGCAGCCTGACCGCGCCGGCCGACCAGTCCACGTGCGGGGACGGCTCGGTGACGTGCAGCGTCCGGGGCAGCAGGCCGTGCCGCAGGGCCAACACCATCTTCATGACGCCGGCCACGCCCGCGGCGGTCTGCGGATGCGCGATGTTGGACTTGACCGACCCCAGCCAGAGCGGCCGGTCGACCGGGCGCTCGCGGCCGTAGGTGGCGAGCAGCGCCTGGGCCTCGATCGGGTCGCCGAGGGCGGTCCCGGTCCCGTGCGCCTCGACGGCGTCCACCTGGTCGGACCGCAGCCCCGCGGCGGCCAGGGCGGCGCGGATCACCCGCTGCTGGGACGGCCCGTTGGGCGCGGTGAGGCCGTTGCTGGCGCCGTCCTGGTTGACCGCCGAGCCGCGGATGACCGCGAGCACTCGGTGGCCGGCCCGGCGCGCGTCGGACAGCCGCTCGACGAGGACCAGCCCGACCCCCTCGCCCCAGCCGAGCCCGTCCGCGCCGGCGGCGAACGCCTTGCACCGGCCGTCGCGGGCCATCCCGCGCTGGCGGCTGAACTCGATGAAGACGCCGGGCGTCGGCATCACCATCACGCCGCCGGCCAGCGCCATCCGGCACTCGCCGGACCGGACCGCCTGGCTGGCCATGTGCAGCGCCACCAGCGACGACGAGCAGGCCGTGTCGACGGTGACGGACGGCCCCTCCAGGCCGTAGTGGTAGGAGATCCGGCCGGAGGCGACGCTGGAGAGCTTGCCGGTGAGCAGGAAGCCCTCGAGACCTTCCGGCGCCTCGTGGATGCGGGCGCCGTAGTCCTGGTAGCCCAGCCCGACGTACACCCCGGTGGAGCTGCCGCGCAGGCTGTCGGCGACTATGCCGGACCGTTCGAACAGCTCCCAGGACGTCTCCAGCAGCAGCCGCTGCTGCGGGTCGATGGCGATCGCCTCGCGGGGGCTGATGCCGAAGAAGCCGGCGTCGAACTCGTCCGCGTCGTGCAGGAACCCGCCCTCCCGGGCGTAGGAGCGGCCCTGCCGGTCCGGGTCCGGGTCGTAGATCGCGTCGATGTCCCAGCCGCGGTTGGTCGGCATCTCCGTGACGGCGTCGACCTCGTCGGCGATCAGGTCCCAGAGGTCCTCGGGCGACCGGACGCCGCCAGGGAAGCGGCACGCCATGCCGACGATCACCAGCGGGTCGTGCGCGTCGGGCGCGGCCGGGGCCGTGGCCACGCCCGACGCGGCCTGGGCCGGCGCCTCGTCGGCGCCGAACAGCTCGGTCCGCAGGTACTCGGCGACGGCGCCGGCCGTCGGGCAGTCGTACACGAGCGTGGTCGGCAGCGGCAGGCCGGTCGCCATGGCGAGCCGGTTGCGCAGCTCGACGGACGTCAGCGAGTCGAACCCCAGGTCCTTGAACGCCCGGGTGGCCGGCACCCGGTCAGTCTCGGGATGGCCGAGCACCGCGGCGGCGTGCGCCCGCACCAGGTCGACCAGTGCCGCGAGCCGGGCCGGCCCGTCGGCGTCGGCCAGTCGCGTGGCCAGCTCGTCGCCGCCGCGCCCGCTGACCCCGGGGCCGGGGCCACCGGACGGAGCGCCCGGCACGTCCTCGCCGTGCTCCGCGCCGGCCTCGGCCAGGCCGGCCAGCAGCCGGTCGCCCCCGCGGCCCAGGGCGCGGGCGAGGGCGGCCCAGTCGACGTCGGCCACGACCGCCGTCGGCTCGGTGGCGGCGCCGGCGACCGCGTCGGCCAGCGCCGCCAGGGCCGTGTCCGGGTCCATCGGGTGGATGCCCCGGCGGGCCAGGTGCCGCTCGGCGACGGCGTCGACCATCCCCCCGCCGCCCCAGGAGCCCCAGGCCACGGCGAGCGCGGGCAGCCCCAGCGCGTGACGGTGGGCGGCGAGCGCGTCCAGGTAGGCGTTGGCGGCCGCGTACGGCGCGGACCCGGCCGTGCCCCACACGCCGCTGCCCGAGGAGAACAGCACGAACGCCGCCAGGTCCAGGTCACGGGTCAGCGCGTGCAGGACGGCGGCGCCGGCGGCCTTCGGGGCGAGCACCGCCGCCGCCCGCTCCGGCGTCAGCCCGTCGAGCAGCCCGTCGTCGAGGACGCCGGCAGCGTGGACGACGGCGCGCAGCGGCGCGTCGGCCGGCAGGGCGGCCAGCCCGGCCGCCACGGCGTCGGCGTCGGTGACGTCGGCGGCCAGGACGGTGACCGCCGCGCCCCGGGCCGCCAGGTCGGCGGTCAGCTCGGCCGCGCCCGGTGCCTGCCCGCCCCGGCGGGAGACGAGCAGCAGGTGGGGCACGCCGGCGTCGGCCAGCGCCCGGCAGACCCGGCCGCCAACCGCGCCGAACGCGCCGGTGACGAGCGTCGTCCCGTCGGCGGGCGGCCAGTCGGCGCCACGGCGCGCGCTGGTGCCCGCCCGGGTGAGCCGGGCGGCGGACAGCCCGCCGGCCCGGATCGCGAGCTGGTTCTCGCCCGTCGTCCCGGCGAGCACGGCGGCGAGCCGGGCTCGTGCGCGGGAGTCGGGCCGCTCCGGCAGGTCCACCAGGCCACCCCACCGGTCCGGATGCTCCAGCGCGACCACCCGTCCCAGGCCCCACAGCGTCGCCGCGGTGGGGCGGGTCACCGCGTCGGCCGGGCCGACCGACACCGCGCCCTGGGTGACGAGCCACAGCGGCGCGGCGATCCCAACGTCGCCGAGCGCCTGGACCAGGGCCGCGGCGGCGAGCGTCTCCTCCGTCGCCGCGGCACCCGCGGCGGCACCGGCGAAACGGCCGTCGGCCTCGGCGGTCTCGGTGAGCACACCGATCACGCCCGCGACGGGCGCGCCGCCGAGGGCCGTCAGCGCCGCGGCGAAGGCCGCCCGGTCCCGGGCTCGGGCCGGGACGGGCATCGGTATCGCGCCCCGTTCGGCGAGCGTCTCGTGGACGGACTCGAACAGGTCCCCGGACACGACGTCGCCGAGCGGGACCAGCAGCCAGCGGCCGTCGAGGGCGCCGTCCGGGCGGCGCGACGTGTCCCCGACGACCGGCCAGCGGAGGCGGTAACGCCAGGCGGCCGCCGCCCCGGCCTCCGCCCGCCGGCGCCGCCACGACTCCAGCGCCGGCGCGAGCATCGCCAGCGAGTCCCGGCCAGCGTCCGCCAAGTCCAGCTCATCGGCCAGCGACGCGAGCTCACCCGTCGCCAGCCGGTCGAAGAACTCCGCCGGCCCGGGCGGCGCCTCGGCGGCGGGCTCGGCCGGATCGAGCCAGTACCGGCTCCGGCGGAACGGGTAGGTGGGCAGGGCGACCGTGCCGCCGCCGGCGGCGGGCAGGCAGCGCGTCCACTCGACCGGGACGCCCCGGGTGTACAGGTCGGCGACCGCGCCGATGAACCGGTCCGGGCCGCCGTCGTCGCGCCGCAGGGTTCCGACGACGACGGCGCCGCTCGCCCGGCCGACGCCCGCGTGGGACTCGGCGGTCTCCTGGATTCCGGCGACGAGTACCGGATGCGGGCTGATTTCGACGAAGACGGTGTGCCTGTCGTCGAGGGTCCGGCGCACCGCGGCCTCGAACTCGACGGTCTGGCGCAGGTTAGTGAACCAGTAGTCGGCGTCCATCCGCGCGGTGTCGATCCGCTCCCCGGTGACGGTCGAGTAGAGCGGGACGGCGGCCGGGCGCGGGGAGACCGGCGCCAGGGCCGTGGCCAGCTCGGCGCGGATCTCCTCGACCTGCGCCGAGTGCGAGGCGTAGTCCACCGGGATCATCCGCGCCCGGATGCCCTCGGCGTCCAGCTGGCCAGCGAGCGCGGCCAGCGCCGCCCGACCGCCCGAGACCACCACCGAGCCCGGGCCGTTCACGGCGGCCACGGACAGCTGGGCGCCGTCCGCCCGAAGCCGGTCCATCGCCCATTCCAGCGGCCGGGCCACCCATAGCATGCCGCCCCGGCCGGCGAGCCGGCCCAGCGCGCGGCTGCGCAACGTCACGATCCGCGCGGCGTCGTCGAGGCTCAGCGCGCCGGCGACGTACGCGGCGGCGATCTCGCCCTGGCTGTGGCCGATGACCGCGTCCGGCTCGATCCCCTGCGCGCGCCACAGCGCGGCGAGCGCGGCCATGACCGAGAAGAGCGCCGGCTGCACGACGTCGACGCGTTCCAGCGGCGGGGCGCCCGGAGCCCCCGCCAGCACGTCGAGCAGCGACCAGTCGGTGTAGCGGCCCACGGCGTCGGCGCAGCCGGTCAGCTCGGCGCGGAACACGTCGCTGCTCTCGGCGAGCTCCAGGCCCATCCGGGCCCACTGCGCGCCCTGGCCGGGGAAGACGAAGACCGTCCGGCCCGGGGCGCCCTGCGCGCTGCCCGGTCCCACGACGGTGGGCGACGGCGTGCCGCTGACCAGGTCATCCAGGCCGCCGAGGAGGTCGTCCGTCGTCCGGCCGATGACGACGGCACGCCGCTCGAAGGCGGTCCGGGTCGTGGCCAGCGCGCGGCCGACCTGGGCGGCCGGCAGGTCCGGCCGGGCCGCCAGGTGGGCGCGCAGGTCGGCGGCCCGGGCCCGCAGGGCGTCGTCGTCGCGGGCGGTCAGCACCCAGGGCACCGCCCCGCGCACGGCCGGCGCGGCCGGGCCGGCGACGTCGGCGGGCGCCGCGTCCGCGTCGCGGGCCGGCTCGGCGACGATGACATGCGCGTTGGTCCCGCTCACGCCGAACGACGACACGGCCGCCCGCCGGGGCCGGTCGCTCCGCCGCCAGGGCCGGGCCTCCGTCACCAGCTCGACCGCGCCCGACTCCCAGTCCACCCGCGACGACGGCGCGTCCACGTGCAGCGTCCGGGGCACTATCCCGTGGCGGATCGAGAGCACCATCTTGATCACACCGCCGACCCCGGCCGCCGCCTGCGCGTGGCCGAGGTTCGACTTCACCGAGCCGAGCAGCAACGGCCGGTCCGCCGGCCGCTCCTGGCCGTAGGTGGCGAGCAGCGCCGCGGCCTCGATGGGGTCCCCGAGCGCCGTGCCGGTCCCGTGCCCCTCCACCACGTCGACGTCCGCCGGTGTCAGCCCGGCGGAGGCGAGCGCGGCCCGGATGACCCGCTCCTGCGCGGGGCCGTTCGGCGCCGTCAGACCATTCGACGCCCCGTCCTGGTTCACCGCCGAACCCGCGATCACCGCCAGCACCTCGTGGCCGTTGCGCCGCGCGTCCGACAGCCGCTCCAGCACCAGCAGGCCGACGCCCTCGGCCGGGCCGAACCCGGCGGCGCCCTCGGCGTACGCGCGGCAGCGGCCGTCCGCCGACAGGGCGCGTTGCCGGGAGAACTCGATGAAGGTGCCGGGGGTGGACATGACCGTCACCCCACCGGCCAGCGCCAGCGAGCACTCGCCCGCCCGCAGCGACGCCGCCGCCAGGTGAAGCGCCACCAACGACGACGAGCACGCCGTGTCGACCGTCACCGCCGGACCCTCCAGGCCGAGGGTGTACGCCACCCGCCCCGAGGCGACGCTGGTCGTCGTGCCGGTCAGCAGGTAGCCGCCGAGCCCGTCGGGGACGTCCCGCAGCCGCGGCCCGTACTCCTGGGCGATCGCCCCGACGAACACTCCGGCCTGGGCGCCGCGCTGGGTCCGCGGGTCGATGCCGGCGCGCTCCAGCGCCTCCCAGGCCGTCTCCAGCAGCAGTCGTTGCTGCGGGTCCATCGCCGCCGCCTCGCGCGGGGAGATCCCGAAGAACTCGGCGTCGAACTCGGCCGCGTCGTGCAGGAACCCGCCCGCGCGGACGTACGTCCGCCCGGCCGCCCCGGGGTCCGGGTCGTAGATCTCGGCCAGCGGCCAGCCCCGGTCGGTCGGGAAGGCCGAGAGGCCCTCCGCGCCGGCGTCGAGCAGGTCCCACAGCTCGTCCGGCGAGGCGACCCCGCCCGGGAACCGGCAGGCCATCCCCACGATCACGACCGGGTCGTCGCCCGCGCCGATGCGCGGGGCCGGCGGCGGGCCGGCCATCGACCCGCCGGGCGGCGTCGCGCCGGCCGCGGCCGGCGCCAGGACGGCGTACAGATGGCGGGCGAGCGCGGCCGGCGTCGGGTGGTCGAACAGCACGGCGGCCGGTAGCCGGGCACCGACGGCCGCGTTGAGCCGGTTGCGCAGCTCGACCGACATCAGCGAGTCGAAGCCCATCGAGCGGAACGCGAGGTCCGGCGCGACCGCGGTGGCGTCGGCGTGACCGAGGACGGCGACCGCGTGCTCGCGGACCGTCTCCAGCAGCAGCGCCAGCGCGTCGGCCTCGTCCAGCGCGGCCAGGCGCCCGGCCAGGCCGGTGCCGGCCGCGCGCGTGCCCGGGTCGTCGTGGGCGGCCCGCCGCCGGCGCGCCGGGCCGGCGATGCCCCGCAGCAGGCTGGACCCCGCGCCGTCGGCGTCGGCCAGCGCGGCGCCGTCCAGGTGGGCCGGGACCACGACCGGGTCGCCCGCGGCGAGCGCGGCGTCGAACAGCGCCAGCCCGTCGGTGTCGGTCAGCGGGACGATGCCGCCGCGGGCCAACCGGGCCAGGTCGGCGGCATCGAGCTGCCCGGTCATCCCGCTGGCCGCGGCCCACAGGCCCCACGCCATCGACGTCCCGGCCAGGCCGGCGGCGTGGCGGCTCGCCGCGAGCGCGTCGAGGGCGGCGTTCGCCGCCGCGTAGTTGGCCTGGCCGGGAGTGCCCACGACGCCCGCGACGGAGGAGAACACCACGAACGCCGCGAGGTCGGCCGAGGCGGTCAGCTCGTGCAGGTGCCAGCCCGCGTCGACCTTCGGGCGCAGCACGGCGTCCACGCGGTCCGGGGTCAGCGCGGTGACAACGCCATCCTCGAGCAGCCCGGCGGCGTGCACCACCGCGGTGAGCGGCGCGTCGACCGGGACGCCCGCCAGCAGCGCGGCGAGCGCGGACCGGTCCGCGACGTCGACCGCGGCGATCGTGACGTCGGCGCCGGCGGCCGCCAGTTCGGCACGCAGCGCGGCCGCGCCGTCGGCGGCCTCGCCCCGCCGGCTGACCAGCAGCAGCCGGCGGGCGCCGTGCGCGGCGACGAGGTGGCGCGCGGCCAGGGCGCCCAGCCCGCCGGTGCCGCCGGTGACCAGCACGGTCCCGGCGGGGTCGAGCGGGGCCGGCACAGTAAGAACGATCTTGCCGATGTGCCGCCCGGCGCCCAGGTGCCGCAGCGCGTCCGGCGCCCGTCGCACGTCCCAGACGGTCGCGGGCAGCGGGGCCAGCACGCCCCGGGCGAACAGCTCGGCCAGCTCGGCCAGCATCGCGGCGATGTCGTCCGGGTCCACGAGGGTGAGGTCGAACGCCTGGTAGCTGACGCCGGGATGGTCAGCGGCGACCACGGCCGGGTCGCGGACGTCGGTCTTGCCCATCTCGACGAACCGGCCGCCCTCGGCGAGCAGCCCGAGCGAGGCGTCGACGTAGTCGCCGGCCAGCGCGTTGAGGACGACGGAGATCCCGTCCGGCGCCGCGCGGCGGAAGGCCTCGGCGAATCCGAGGTCGCGGGAGGAGGCGACGCGGTCCGCGCCGATCCCGCGCTCCCGCAGGAAGGCCCATTTGCCCGGGCTGGCCGTCGCGAACACCTCGGCGCCGAGATGGCGGGCGAGCGCGGTCGCGGCGAGGCCGACGCCGCCCGCCGCCGCGTGCACGAGCAGGCTCTCGCCCGGCTGGATGCGGGCCAGCTCGACCAGGGCGTGGTAGGCGGTGAGGTAGACGACCGGGGCGGTCGCGGCCTCGACGAAGCTCCAGCCGTCCGGGATCGGGATCAGCCGGCGGTGGTCGGCCACCGCGAGCGGCCCGAACGCCCCGGAGAACATGCCCATCACCCGGTCGCCGACGGTGACGGTGGTGACGGCGGAGCCGACCTCGACGACCACGCCGGCGCCCTCCAGCCCCAGCGGCCCGGCGTCGCCGGGGTAGAGGCCGAGGACGTTGAGGGCGTCGCGGAAGTTCGCGCCGGCCGCCCGGACCGCTACCCGGACCGCCCCGGCGGCGAGCGGGGCGGCCGCCGCCGGTGCGTCGAGCAGCGCGAGCGCGGCCAGGGATCCCCGCGGTCCGGCCAGGTCGAGCCGCCACGGCCCGGTCCCGCCCGGTGGGGCCAGCGGGGGGCGGCTCGCCGTCGGGGTCAGGCGGGGCACCCAGACCGCGCCGGCCCGCAGGGCCAGCCGGGGCTCGCCGGTGGCCAGCGCGGCCGGCAGCGACCGCCAGGACGCGTCTGTCCCGTCCACGTCGACGAGCACGAACCGGCCAGGGTTCTCGGTCGCGGCGGAGGCGAGCAGGCCCCAGACGGCCGCCGCCGGCACCTCGACCGGTCCGGCGTCGATGGTGACCGCGCCGGTCGTGACGACCACCAGCCGGGCGGCGGCGAGCCGCTCGTCGGCCAGCCAGTCCTGGACCAGCCGCAGCGCGGCGTGGGTGGCCGCCCGGGTCGCCGCGGGCACCGGGCCCGGCCCGCGCCCGCACCACGCGAGCAGGACCGGCCCCGGGTCGTCGGCGAACGCCGCCAGACCGGCGGCGGTGCGCGCCTCGACGCCGGCGGTGGCCAGGACGGCGGGCAGGTCGCCGCCGGCAGCCAACCCGCCGTCCGCCCCCTCGCCGCCCCGGGCGGGCGGGGCCAGGGCGGCCAGCGGCACCGGGGCGGCGCTCGCCGCCGGGCCGGGCACCCAGTCGACGACGTGAAGCCGGCCGCCGGCCGCTGGCGACGCGACGGGAGCGGCTCCGCGTGCCGCGGCGGCGACCGTGTCCGCGTCGGCCGGCCGGATCAGCAGCGACGCGACCTGGGCGACCGGGAGGCCGACGCAGTCCGCGACGTCGATCGTCACGGTCTCGGGGCCGAGCCGGCGCAGCCGGGCACGCACCCGCGTCGCGCCGGACGCCGTGACCCGGGCGCCGGACCAGGCGAACGGCAGCGCCGTGCCCGTGAAGATCCGTCCGTCGCCGGCGCCCACGAAGGCGGCGTGCAGCACCGCGTCGAGCAGCGCCGGGTGCAGGAGGTGCGCGCCGGCGGCGGCCGCGGCGTCCCCGGTCAGCTCGGCCTCGACGAACGTGTCCGCTCCCCGGCGCCACAGCTCCCGCATGCCCCGGAAGGCCGGGCCGTAGGCGAAGCCCGCCGTGGCGGCCGCGGGGTAGAAGCCGGCGAGGTCGACCGGCGCGGCGTCCCGGGGCGGCCAGGCCGCCAGCTCCGCCGCGTCGGCGTGCGCCGGGCCCGGCTCTGGCGGGGCCATCGCCAGCCGGCCGTGGGCGTGCCGGGTCCACGGCGCGTCGGCGCCCGGCCGGGAGAAGAGGCTCACCGAACGCCCGCCGTCGCCGTCCGGCGGGCCGACGCTGATCTGCACCGTGACCGGGCCTCGCTCGGCCAGCGCCAGCGGGGCGGCCAACGTCAGGTCGTCGACGACGTCGCAGCCGGCCCGGTCCCCGGCCAGCATGACCATCTCGAGCAGCGCCGTCCCCGGCACCAGCACCGAGCCGAAGACGGCGTGGTCGGCGAGCCAGGGGGCGTCGGACCGCGACAGGCGGCCGGTCAGCACCAGGCCGCCGCCGTCGGCCAGCTCGACGACCGCGCCGAGCAGGGGATGGCCGGCGCCTTCGAGGCCAACCCGGGTGACGTTCGCGCCATTCGCGTCCGCCGCCGGGTCCAGCCAGTGCCGGTCCGGGGCGAAGGCGTAGGTCGGCAGCTCGACGCGGCGCGGGGCGAGGCCGTCGAACGCGGCCGCCCAGTGCACGCCGACGCCATGCACGTAGGCCTCGGCGAGCGCGGTGAGGAACCGTGTCCGGCTCCCGTCGTGGCGGCGCAGGGTGCCCAGTGCCACGGCACCGGAGGCGGCGTCGCCCAGCGCGTCGAAGGTCTCCTGGAGCCCCACCGTCAGCACCGGGTGCGGGCTCATCTCGACGAAGGTCCGGTGCCCCCGCCCGGCCAGCAGCCGCACGGCCGCCTCGAACCGGACGGTCCCGCGCAGGTTGCGGTACCAGTAGTCGGCGTCGAGCGCGCCGTCGCCGACCGGCTCGCCGGTGACGGTCGAGCACATCTCGACGGCCGCCGGTCCTGGCGTGACCGGCCCGAGGGCGGCGAGCAGGTCGTCCCGGATGCGTTCCACGTGCGCCGAGTGCGAGGCGTAGTCGACGGGGACCCGGCGGGCGTCGACGCCGCGCCGCGCGCACTCGGCCAGCAGCTCGTCGAGGCCCGCCGCGTCGCCCGACACGACGGTGGAGCGCGGCCCGTTCAGCGCGGCGAGCCCGATCCGTCCCGGCCAGCCGGCCAGCAGCTCCTCGGCCGCCTCGCCGGCCAGCGGCAGCGAGACCATGCCGCCCTGCCCGGCCAGCGCGATCAGGGCGCGGCTGCGCCTGGCGACGATCCGGGCCGCGTCGTCGAGGCTCAGCGCGCCGGCGACGTGCGCGGCGGCGATCTCGCCCTGGCTGTGGCCGACGACCGCGGCCGGCTCCACCCCGTGCGCGCGCCACAGGGCGGCCAGCGACACCATCACCGCGAACAGCGCGGGCTGCACGACGTCCACCCGGTCCAGCGGCGCCGCCGGCGCGTCCCCGGCCAGCACCTCGGCCCACGTCCAGCCAGCCGCGTCGCCCTCCGCCTCGCCGGCCGCGCCATCGACGACGCCGCCGATCTCGTCACCGGCCGCCTCGCCACCGGCCGCCTCAGCACCGGCGGCTACGTCGACCGGCGGCTGGCGGGGCTGGCTCCAGGCGACGTGCGGCGCCAGCGCCGCGCGGCAGGCCTCCATCCGGTCGCGGAAGACCGTGGACGCCGCCATCAGCTCGAGGGCCATGCCGGCCCACTGGGCGCCCTGGCCCGGGAAGACGAACACGACGCCGGCGCCCGGGCCCGTGCGCCCGGCCGCGCCGGCCCGCACGACGGTGGCGGAGGCGAGGGCGTCCGAGGCGCCGGGGCTCAGGCTCGCCGGCCCGGCGGGAGCGCCCTCGGCCTCCGCCAGGACGCTCAGCCCGCCCAGAAGCTGCTCGGGGCGAGACCCGAGCAGGACGGCCCGGCTGGGCAGCGCCGCCCGGGCCGTGGCGAGGGCGTGGCCGACGTCGGCGGGCCGAGGAGCCGGCCGGGCGACCAGGAAGCCGCGCAACCGGTCGGCCTGCGCGGCGAGGGCCGCGTCACCCGTGCCGGAGATCACCCACGGCACGACCGGGTAGGCGGGCGCCGTCGGCGCGGCCGCGACGGCCGACGCGGCGAGCTCTGCCGAGGCCGCCGGGCCGACGGGCTCGGCCGCGGTGGGCGCGTCCGCCGGCTTCGCCGGCGTCTCGATGATCACGTGGGCGTTGGTGCCGCTGATGCCGAACGACGAGACCCCGGCCCGGCGGGGGCGGCCGGTGTCCGGCCAGGGGCGGGCCTCGGTGGCCAGCTCGACCGCCCCGGACTCCCACTCCACATGTGAGGACGGCGCGTCGACGTGCAGCGTCGGCGGAACCAGGCCGTGCCGCATCGCCAGCACCATCTTGATCACACCGCCGACCCCGGCGGCCGCCTGGGTGTGGCCGATGTTCGACTTGAGCGACCCCAGCAGCAGCGGCCGGTTCTCGGGACGGCCCTGCCCGCAGGTGGCCAGCAGCGCACCGGCCTCGATCGGGTCCCCCAACGTCGTCCCCGTCCCGTGCCCCTCCACCACGTCCACATCGACACCCGACAACCCGGCCGACGCCAACGCCGCCCGGATCACCCGCTCCTGCGACGGACCATTCGGCGCCGTCAGACCATTCGACGCACCGTCCTGGTTCACCGCCGAACCCGACACCACCGCCAGCACCTCATGACCGTTACGCCGCGCATCCGACAGCCGCTCCAGCACCAGCAGACCCACACCCTCCGACCAGGCCGTGCCGTCGGCGGCCTCGGCGTACGCCTTCGCGCGGCCGTCCCGGGCCAGCCCGCGCTGACGGGAGAACTCCACGAACATGCCGGGGGTGGACATGACCGTCACCCCACCCGCCAGCGCCAGCGAGCACTCCCCCGCCCGCAGCGACGACGCCGCCAGATGCAACGCCACCAACGACGACGAGCACGCCGTGTCGACCGTCACCGCCGGACCCTCCAGGCCGAGGGTGTACGCGATCCGGCCGGAGGCGACGCTTCCGGCGCCGCCGGTCAGGACATACCCGCCAAGGCTGCTCGGCGCCTGGTGCAGCCGGGGGCCGTAGTCGCCGGCCATCGCGCCGACGAAGGTGCCGACCGGCTCGCCGGCCAGGGAGAGCGGGTCGACACCGGCCCGCTCCAGCGCCTCCCAGGCGGTCTCCAGCAGCACCCGCTGCTGCGGGTCCATCGCCGCCGCCTCGCGCGGGGAGATCCCGAAGAAGGCGGCGTCGAACCGGGTCGCCCCGGCCAGGAAGTAGCCGTCACGGACGTAGCTGTGCCCGGCCGCCGCCGGGTCCGGGTCGTAGAGCTCCGCCAGCTCCCAGCCGCGGTCGGTGGGGAAGCCGGAGATCCCGTCGGCGCCGCGCGCGACCAGGTCCCACAGGTCGTCCGGCGACGCCACATCGCCCGGGTAGCGGCAGCCCATCCCGACGATGACGATCGGGTCGTCCGCGGCGGCCCGGCCGGCGCCCGGCCCGGTGGACGGCCGGGACGGCCGCGGGGCCAGCAGGTCGCGCAGCCGCCGGGCGAGCGCGGCCGGCGTCGGGTAGTCGAACAGCACGCCGGAGCCCAGCCGCAGGCCGGTGGCCGCGCTCAGCAGGCCCCGCAGCTCCACCGCCATCAGGGAGTCGAAGCCGGCGTCGCGGAACGGCCGGCGGACGTCGATCTCGCCCGCGCCGCCGCCGAGCACGGCCGACATGGACTCGCGGACGACCTCCAGCGCCACCCGGGCGGCCTCGGCCGGGGCGAGCCCAGCCAGGCGTCGGCCCAGCGCCGTGTCCGCCCCGGTCGAAGCCTGCCCGCCGGCGCCGGCGCCCGCTGATCCGTCCGGTCCCGCCGAGTCGGCCGCGGCGACGGCGGCCACGCCGGACGCCGAGGCCGGCTCGCCCGGGTCGGCGAACAGCTCCGCGCCGAGGTCATGGCCGCCGGCCACCGCGCCGGCACCGCCGACCTGGTCGCTCCCGGCCAGCCAGTACCGCTCCCGCTGGAACGCGTAGGTCGGCAGCGAGACGTCGCGGGCCGCCGCGCCGCCCACGGCCGCCCAGACCGGGGCCCAGTCGACCGCGCCGCCCCGGGTCCACACCCTGGCCACGCTGGTCAGGAACGCCCGCCACGAGCCGTCCCCGCGGCGCAGCGTGCCCAGTGCCACCGCGTCGCCGACGCCCGCGAGCGCCGTGTCCCCGGACGCCGTCTCCCCGGACAGCGTGTCCCCGGACAGCGTGTCCCCGGACAGCGTGTCCCCGGCGGTCTCGTGATCGGCCGCCGCGTCGACGGCGGCCCGCGCCGCGTGCGTCTCGTCCGCGACGGCGTCGATCGTCTCGGTCACGCCGACGACGAGCACCGGGTGCGGGCTGACCTCGACGAAGAGCCGGTGCCCGGCCGCGAGAAGCGCGCGGATGGCCGTCTCCATCCGGACCGGCTCCCGGAGGTTGCGGTACCAGTAGTCCGCGTCCAGCAGGGACCCGTCGATCCGGTCGCCGGTGACGGTCGAGTAGAAGGGCACGCCGGCCGGGCGCGGCGCGACCTCCGCGAGGTCGGCCAGCACGGTCTCGCGGACCCGCTCGACCGCCGGCGTGTGCGAGGCGTAGTCGATCGGGACGGTGCGGGCGCGCAGCCCGTCGGCCGCGCAGGCGGCGGCGAACGCCTCCAGGTCGGCCGGCGCGCCGCCGACCACCGTCGAGGACGGCCCGTTGACCGCCGCCAGGACGATCCGGCCGTCGAAGGCGGCCAGCCGGGCGGTCACGTCCGCGGCCCCCAGCGGCACGGACAGCAGCCCGCCACTGCCGGCGATCTCACCCAGGGCATGGGTCCGCCGGACGACTGCCCGGGCCGCCTGCTCCAGCGACAGGGCGCCGGCCACGCAGGCCGCCGCGAGCTCGCCCTGGCTGTGGCCGACGACGGCGGCCGGCTCGACGCCGACCGATCGCCACAGCGCGGCCAACGAGACCATCACGGCGAACAGCGCCGGCTGGATGACCTCGAGGCGGTCCATCGCCGGCCGCCCGTCGATCTCGGCGACGTCGCCGCGCACCACCGCGACCAGAGACCAGCCGACCAGCGGGTCGATCACCGCGGCGCACTCGTCCAACCGGGCCGCGAAGACCGGGCTGGACGCGTAGAGCTCCCGCGCCATCCCGGCCCACTGCGAGCCCTGCCCCGGAAAGATCATCACTGGCCGGGCCGGCGCCCCCTCCGGGACGAGGGCGGCACCCGCGACGGCGCCGGCCGAGGGCAGGCCGTCGGCGAACGCGTCCAGGCCGGCCACCAGCTCGTCCCGGCTCGAGCCGACGACGGCGGCGCGGTGCTCGAACGTGACCCGGGTCGTCACCAGCGACCGCGCGACGTCGGCGAGCGTCGGCCCGTGCGCGCCGGCCAGGTGGTCGCGCAGGCGGCGGGCCTGCGCCCGCGCCGCCGCGGCCCCGCGGCCGGACACCGTCAGGACGTGCGGCCCGGCGGTGGCCTCACGGGCGACCACGGCGGCCGGCGGGGCCGGCTCGCCCGGCCAGTCGGCCACGACCAGGTGGCAGTTGGTGCCGCCCATGCCGAACGACGACACGCCGGCGACGCGGCGGCCGCCGCCATCCGGCCACGCGCCGAGGCCGGTCTGGACCCGCAGGCCCAGCTCGGCCAGCGGCAGGCCGGGCGGCGGCTCCAGGTAGTTCAGGCTGGCGGGCAGCTCGCCGGCCTCGACGCTGAGGATCGCCTTGAGCAGGCCGGCGATGCCGGCGGCCGCCTCCAGGTGCCCGACGTTCGTCTTGACGGAGCCGACGGCGACCGGGCGCCCGGCCCGGGCAGGGCCGAGGACGGCCGCGAGCGCGCGGGCCTCCACCGGGTCGCCGGCCCTGGTGCCCGTGCCGTGCAGCTCGACGTAGGCGACGTCGTCCGGCGCCGTCCTCGCGTCGGCGAGGGCACGCCGGATGACGTCCTCCTGCGCGGCCTGGTCGGGCACCGTCAGGCCGGGGCCGCCGCCGTCGTTGTTCACGGCGCCGCCGAGGATCACGGCCCGGATCGGGGCACCGTCGGCCAGCGCGTCCGACAGGCGGCGCAGCACGACGACGCCCCCGCCCTCGCCGCGGACATAGCCGTTGGCGCGGGAGTCGAAGGTGAAGCAGCGCCCGTCCGGGGACAGCGCGCCGAGGCGGCCCGCGGCGAGCGTACTCTCGGCGGCGGCGACGAGGTGGACGCCGCCGGCCAGCGCCAGCGAGGACTCGCCGCGGCGCAGGCTCTCCACCGCGAGCTGGACGGCGACCAGGGCGGAGGACTGCCCGGTGTCGACGCTGATGCTCGGGCCGCGCAGGCCCAGCAAGTAGGAGGCCCGGTTCGCGATGATCCCCCGGTTGGTCCCGGTCAGGGTGTACGGCCCGATCGCGTCGAGGCCCGCGCGGGCGGCGAGGGTGGCGTAGTCGTCGCCCATCGCGCCGACGAACACTCCGGCCGGCGTCCCGCGCAGGGCGGGCGGCCGGATCCGCGCATCCTCCAGCGCCTCCCAGGCCAGCTCCAGCGTCAGCCGCTGACGGGGGTCCATGGCCTCGGCCTCCCGGCGGGAGAGACCGAAGAACGACGCGTCGAAGGTGTCGATCCGGTCCAGGAAGCCGCCCGGCAGGCTGAGGCGGGGACCGCGCTCGCCGTCAGAGGCCGGGCCCGTCCGCCGTTCGGGATCGAGCCGGGTGACGGCGCTGGAGCCGGCCCGCAACAGGCGCCAGAACGCGGCCGGGTCCGGCGCCTGCGGCAGCCGGCAGGCCAGGCCGAGGACCGCGATGGGCTCGGCGCCGGAAGGAACCGGCACGGTCGGGGACACGTCCGTCACGCCTGCTCACCTCGTCGCGCGTCGGCCGGCACGGCTGCCGGCGACCCGCCGTGGGCGGCGGGGGCCGCCGCGGCCAGGGAGGCGGCGAGCAGCGGCAGGAAGGTCTCGGGTGACTCACGGATGAAGAAGTGGCCGCCGGGCACCGGGTGCAGGGCGCACCCGCCGGTGGTGTAGCGGCTCCACTCGGACGCCCCGGCCAGGCCGACCATGGCGTCGTCGACGCCGGCGAAGACGTCGATCGGGACGGGGAGCGGCGCCGGCGGTGGTCGCCAGCTGGCGCAGACCGCCAGGTCGTCACGGACGAGCGAGGTCGCCGCCACCATCCAGTCGGGATAGTCGAGCAGCGTCTCCGACATGCCGCCCATCCCGATCAGCAGCCGGGCCAGCGCGAGGTCGTCCATCCCGTCGACGCTCCCCAGCGCCCGCGGCCGGTGCGGCGCGGCGTGCGCCCCGAGCAGCAGGCGGACCGGGCCGCGCCGCCCGCTCTCGGCCCGGCGGTGGGCGAGCGCGAACGCGACGAGGGCGCCCATGCTGTGCCCGTAGCAGGCGTAGCGGCCCTCGAGGTACGGTCCGAGCTCTCGTTCCAGGTCGTCCAGCAGGGCGGTCATCTCCCGGAAGCGCGGCTCGCGGACCCGGCGCTCCCGGCCGGGGAGCTGTACCGGGAGCACCCGCACCGCCGGGCCGACGGCGGCCGACCAGCCCGTGAAGGCGGAGGCGGCGCCGCCGGCGTGGTGGAAGCACAGGAGGTCCAGGGCGGCGGCCGGGCCGGGCGCCGCGGGCAGGTAGGCGGTCGCCGTGGCCTTCCAGGCGTGCGGCGACCGCTGGCTCGCGATGACGGGAACGACGTCCGGCACCTTCATCAGAATTCCTTCCACACCGGCCGTGCTCCCGGCCGGGCAATACCCATCGTGGGAACGCCCGGCGCGCGAGCAGCGCCGAAAGAATGCGGACCAGTGACCGGTGTCACAGAGGGGAAGAGATTCCCGGAGGACTGGCAGATATCCCTGTCCGCGAGGGGCGCGACGGTGCGACCGGCTCGCGTGGACACATCCTCGCGCAGCGTCCTTAAATCTGCCTAGTACTGCGCTTAATAGCCGTCCCGGGGAGCGGGATACCCGGACCCGACAGGTCAGATTACATTTTACGCAATATTCATCAATCAACGGGGATGACATCACGGTGAAATACTTCGTGTGACGGGCGGCGGCGCAGGCGACCGAGACCAAGAATGGTCCCGGTCTGGGTGGAGGAAGGACCGGCCGGCAACGGAGTGCGCTCTGCCGGGACAGACCGTCGGGCCGACGCAGATCGTCAGGGCCAGCGCAGACCCCAGAGCCAGCCCGGACCGTCGGGGCCCGCGGGGACCGTCAGGGCCGGCGCGCCGGCGGGCCGGCTGAGGGCAGGTGCTCCAGCCCGACCACCCGGAGCAGGTCGAGCGCCTCGGCCGACGCCCCGGGCGACGCGGAATACACGATCACCCGCTGCTCCAGGCCGGGGACGGTCAGCACCTGGCATTCCAGCTCCAGGGGGCCGACGGCCGGATGGATCATCGTCTTCGGACCGTCGCGCCGGGGCCCCACCTGGTGGTCGGCCCAGATCTCGACGAACTCCGGGCTCGCGGCCAGCAGCTCCCTGATCAGCCGGCGAATCCGCGCGTCCCGCGGGTAGCGCGCCGCCGAGACCCGCAGGTCGGCGACCGCCTCGCGCGCGTAGGCGTCCCGCTCCTCAGGGGTGAAACGCATGCGCTGGGGCTGGAGGAAGAGCCAGCGGATGATGTTGCGCTCGGCCAGGCTGAGGTCGGAGAAGTCCCCGAGGAGGACGGCCGCGAGCCGGTTGAAGGCGAGGATGTCGTACCCCGCGTCGAGCACGTAGGCGGGCATGTTGTCGAGCCCGTCGAGCAGCCGCAGCACCACCGAAGGCACGTCACGGCGCGGCGCGGCCGAGGACTCCGACACCAGGCTGGCCAGCCGGAACATGTGCGTGCGCTCGTCGTCCGTCAGCCGCAGCGCCCGGGCCAGGGCGGTCATCACCTGGCTGGACGGCCGAGGACCGCGGGCCTGCTCCAGCCGGATGTAGTAGTCGACCGACATCCCGGCGAGGAGCGCGACCTCCTCCCGGCGAAGCCCCGCCGTCCGGCGCCGGCGGCCGGCCTCGAGACCGACGTCACCGGGCTGCACGCGGGCGCGCCGGTCGCGCAGGAAGCTCGCCAGCTCGGACCGGTCCACGACTGCACAATGTCACACCGGGGAAGCGCGAACGACCAGGAAGGTGGTATCCGCGGTACCACCATGTCCGGCGCGGAGTGGTACCCCGGCCATCTGCCGGCCGCTACGCTGATCCTCACGTCGAGCACCGCCTGGATCCGATTGCGCGCCTCGAGGAGCGGAGCGCTCTAGTAACCGCTCATCCCAGGAGCACCCGATTCCCCGGGGCACCAAGTGCCCGGGGCATCAAGTCGCTTTCGGCACGCCGCGCCTCGGGACGAACTTTCCCGCGCCCGAGGCCGCGCGATGCGGCGCGCCGTTTTTCGCCTCGACGCGCCGATCCGGGCGCATTCGATCGACGTTTCTTTCCCGATCCGCTCGGGCCCAGCGCCGATATCCGTCCGTCACGAAAGGCATCCCGATGTCGAGTCCGGTAACCTCCGAATCCGGCGTCGACGCCGTCGACGCCGTCGGGCCATCTCACGAGCGCCGGCGTAACCCCGCCGTCGCCCTCGCAGTGATCGCCGTCTGCCAGCTGATGACGATCCTGGACGCGACCGTCGTCAACATCGCGCTGCCGACCATCCAGAAGGCGCTGGACTTCTCGACGACCCAGCTCTCCTGGGTGCTCAGCGGCTACACGGTCACCTTCGGCGGCCTCCTGCTCCTCGGCGGGCGGGCCGGCGACATCCTCGGCCGGCGCCGGGTGTTCATGACGGGCATCGCCGTGTTCACCATCGCCTCCTTGGTCGGGGGATTCGCGACCAACCCGGCCTGGCTGCTGTCGACCCGCGCCCTCCAGGGGCTCGGCGCGGCCCTCGCCTCACCCAACGCGTTGTCGCTCATTGCCACGAACTTCGAGGCCGGCGAAGAGCGCAACCGCGCCTTCGGCCTGTTCGCCGCCGTCTCCGGTGCCGGTTCCGCGCTGGGCCTGATCCTCGGCGGCATGCTCACGAGCTGGGCGTCCTGGCGCTGGGTGCTGTTCATCAACGTGCCGATCGGCGTCATCCTGCTCGCGCTGGCCCCGCGGTTCGTCCGCGAGTCGACCCCGCACCCCGGCCGCTTCGACCTGGCCGGAGCGATCACCTCGACGACCGGTATGGCCGCGCTGGTCTACGCCTTCATCCGCGCCGCCAGTGACGGCTGGCGCGACCAGTGGACCATCGGCGCGTTCATCGTCGCCGGCGTCACCCTCACCGCCTACATCTTCATCGAGCTGCGCGCCTCCCAGCCGATCACCCCGCTGCAGTTGTTCCGCGAGCGGGACCGGACGGCGTGCTACCTGACGATGCTGCTGAGCGCGGCCACTCTGTTCGGCATCTACTACTTCATGGTCCAGTTCCTGCAGGAGGTCCGGGGCTTCTCCCCCATCCGGGCCGGGCTCGCCTTCCTCCCGTTCACCCTCATCCTGATCGTCTCGGCCCAGGCGGCCGCGTCGCTCGTGAACAAGGTCGGGCCGCGCCTGCTAATGATCATCGGCGGCGTCTTCGTGGCCGGCGGGATGTTCTACCTCGCCCAGGTGGGGCCCGACAGCGGTTACACCCCCGACGTCCTCGTCCCGCTCGCGCTGATGGGACTGGGCTCCGGCATCGTGTTCGTGCCGGTCACGCTGGTCGCGCTCAACGGCGTCGAGGCGGCCTCCGGTGCCGCCTCCGGCCTGCTCGACGCGACCCAGCAGGTCGGCAGCTCGCTCGGGCTCGCCGTCATGGTCACCGCCTTCGGCACGGCCGGCCGGCACGTCACCCCGCTGCCCGGCGCGTCGGCGGCCCAGCAGCAGGTGCATGTCCTCGGCGAGGCGGTCGGGGACGCGCTCCTCGTCGGTGCCTGCTTCGCCGCCTGCGCGATTCTCGTCGCCCTGCTGGTCTTCCGTGGGCGGGGCGGGCAGCTCGATCTCGACGCCGCCGCCAGCCGCGGAATCGTCGACTGAACCGCGATGACGGGGCGACGGGTGTCCGGAGGTCGCCGTCACACCGCCCATCGGTCGACGTCGAGCGAGCGATCCGAGGTGAGGATCGCCTGCTGCAGATCGGTCAGCGTCCGAGAGGGTTCGAGGCCCAGCTCACGGCCCATCACCTCCCGGGCCGAGCGATAGACGCCCAGCGCCTCGGCGCGCCGCTCCGACCGGTAGAGCGCCACCATGAGCTGGCGGTAGAACGCCTCCCACAACGGGTACTCGGCGACGAGGCGAAACAGCCGACCGACCAGCTCGCGGTGACCGCCGAGAGCGAGCAGGGCGTCCGTCCGTTTTTCCAGCCCCTCCAGGAAGAGGTCGCCGCACGAGGCCCGGAAGCCCGTAACGAGGGGGCCCTCCCCCACCTCGTCGAGCACGGGGCCCCGCCAGAGCGCGAGCGCCGCGTCGAACGAGGCCACCGCCGCGGCGTACGCCCCGTCGCTCGCGAGGGAGCGCCCGGTCTCGATGTGGCGGCGGAAGACGTCCGTGTCGAGATCGTCGGGATGGCGCTGCAACACGTACCCGATGGGCCTGGTCGCGATCGGATTGATCGAGGAGCTCTCCCGGCGAAGGATCTTCCGGAGCTGTGAGACGTAGACGTGCAGCGTCGCGTGCGCCCGGCGAGGCGGCTCATGGCCCCAGATCTCGGTGATCAGCAGATCGCTCGTGACGAGCTGGCCGCCCCGGATGAGCAGCACACCCAGCAAAATGGCGAGTTTGCTCGCGGTGATGCTCTGGACCGTCTCACCGTCGAGCACGCGTACAGGACCAAGGATTTCGTACCTCACGGACGTCCTCTCGGTCAGAGAATGTCGAAACTGGCGGTGTCGGTGGAGACGCGACCCGCTCGGGTATTGCGCGGCTGTCCGGGATTCGATGCGATCGCCGGCCCGGAGCAAAGATCGACAATGCGTCGTTGGAGGATCGACGACGACATCGAGAGACCAATCCAGGTTCCTTTCTCATCACCGCGTTACGCATCGGTTTCGATGATCGCGCCGCTGACCATCGCATCATCCCGTCGCGTCGGGGGCGTTTGTCCCCGGACAGCAGGCGGCAACATCGTACAAGCTCGCGCACGGAACGTCAGAACGTTAGGGCGCGCCGAGCACCCAGATGCTAGCTATCACACACGGCCGGGCGGAGAGGCCCACGAAACCATTATCATGACCGGCCCACCCACACGGCCGGTCAGCCAGCGACAATCGAGCCGATGCTTGGCAGCCAAATGCCGTCTTACCAGCTCAGGGCACTCGCGGCCACTCGCGCCCCGATGCGTGGCCAACTGCGTGCCGTTATGTCAGGTGACGACCGTGGACACCGTTTCGCGCCCCTTCGCCGACACCCGCTCGACGACGCCGACTACCGTTCCGCTGCGCAACCCCACCATGCTCCCGCACTCCCGCCCGCGGTGCGCCGACGCCGGCCGGCCGAACGCCGTCATTCATTCGCTCGGCAACCAAACGGCCGCCCGGATCGCACCAGAGGTCCGGCCACCCGGCGCCTGATCTGAAAGGCCGTACCCAGCCATCACGTACACAGCGGCAGGGGAATGAATGCTCTAGATCAGCTGGCGGGCCGATCGTCGCCCAACGCGGGGCTCCGTTACGCCGCCGACATTCGTTGCCGAGCCCATCGTCTGGGCTCAGAAGGCTCATCAGGTGATCCCGACGGCGGAGCCCGGATGCCATCCGCCGACGTTGTACCTGCCGAAAAGTACGTCCGGGCAGGTCAGGCGGCGTGTTCGTACTCGTGCAGGATGCCGCCGAGGCGGTCGCGTCGGCGGATGTCGAGGTGGGTGAGCCGGTCCGGGTCGGTGATTGGTTCGGGCAGCGGATGGAGCGGTCTGGCGTTGGCGATGCCCTGGTGAGGGCGGTGCGCGTTGTAGAACTCCTCGTATGCATGCAGGGCGCGCAGGAGATGTCGCTGGTTGTAGATCAAGGTTCGGTCGAGGAGTTCCTGGCGGCAGGTGCGTACCCACCGCTCCATGATTGCGTTCATGCGTGGGACCCGGACGCCGGTGCGCACGACCGTGGTCCCGGCGTCGGCGAGGATCGCGTCGAACAGGGCCGGGTATTTGCCGTCTCGGTCCCGGATGAGGTAGCGGACGGTGGAGCCGGCGTCGTGGAGGTCCATGGCGAGGTTGCGGGCGGCCTGGGTCACCCAGGCTGCGGTGGGGTGCGCGGTGGCGCCGAGGATCCGGATGCGGCGGGTGGCGTGTTCGATCACGGCGAGGATGTACAGGCGTGTCCCGGTCAGGGTCACGGTCTCGAGGAAGTCGGCGGCGAGCAGGGCGTGGGCCTGGGAGCGCGGGAAGTCGGCCCAGCTGGTCGCGGTTCGCTCGGGTGCCGGGTCGATGCCTGCCTGGCGCAGGATCTCCCAGGCCGTTGACGGGGCGACCCTGATGTCGAGGGTCAGCAGTTCGCCGTGGATCCGCCGGTAGCCCCAGCTGCTGTTCTCTCGTGCCAGGCGTAGCACCAGGGTGCGGATCGAGGCCGCGGTGCGGGGCCGGCCGCGCCGCCTGGGACGGGAGGTGGCGGCGTGGTGGCGGGCGATCAGGGTGCGGTGCCAGCGCAGCACCGTCTCCGGATGCACCAGGAGCCGCAGGCCGCGCAAGGTGGGCCGCGGCAGCGTGTGCAGGAGCGCGGCGAGCAGAGCGCGATCGGCGGACTGGAACTGGATCCGGTGGCCGTCGAGCTGGCGTTGCAGCACGGCGATCTGGTGGCGCAGCGCGAGGATCTCGACGTCCTTGTCGCGATCACTGCGAGGCAGCAGGCGCAGCAGCGCGAAGGCGTTCGTGACGCCGAGGTAGGTCAGCCGGAGCAGCACGAAGCAGCATCCTCGCGCAGCCGCGGGCCGTGCCGGGCGAGGGTCGGACGCTGCAGGGGCCACGGTCAGTCCCGACGGAGGCGACCGCCCTGACCAGCACGGATGGCATTTTCGGCATGCACAATGTCGAGGACCTCGTCGCGGACCTGCCCGCCCAGGCGTGGTGCCGGAGCTCCGCTGGCGCGGATACCAGTTACAGGTGCCCCGGCCAGCGGGATCGCGAGCTGGCCGAAGGCGGGGCCGCGATCGGCCACGCAAGGCTCCATTGCTATCGCAAAATCTATGCCATTGACGCAATGTTGATTTTGGTATAGAAAGCAACTGCGCACGATCGAGCAGGGCCGATCGTCACAGCGGGTAAGGCGCCAGCCTCGGACCCGCCAGTGACACCGTGCTCCCCGGTGGCGACGCCTTGTTACGGAGCCAGCGCGTCGAGAACAGACGCCTTCTGGAATCGTCGGGTCGCAGCGAACGGTCAAGACTCAAATCCTGCCGTCCGGATCGTGGACTCGGCCGCACCTGGCTGGGGTATCAACGAGCCCACGCCAACCTGGCCCGACCGCGACGACGTCGCGGTTTCGAACGATGTCGACCAATACAGCGACGGCGAAATGGCGACGCTGGCACGTGCCATCGATGGCCGCGAGCGGTGCCGGTGGGTCCGACTCCATCGCGCTGCCGCGGGGCAGTCGTCCGGGCATTCCATTGGCACCATGCGCGTGGCAGCACGCTGGATATACGTGCCGAAGAGGAACACGGCGTGGTCAGCCGACCCGATGAACACCATCTCGAGACCACGTCCGTGAACCTTCGCGGCTCGGATGAACCTAGGGTGCACCACGGAGAGGAGAAAGTGATGGCGAGGCGGCACAAATTCGTCCAGACTAGGGTGAGGAGGCGAGTGCCTACCCTGGGGTTAGGCATGATCCTGAGTCTCGCCATGCTCTTGGCTTTACCGGCGACGGCCCGCGCACAGACAGCGGTGACGAACGGCGGCTCTGCCAACGCGATCACCGAGATCAACGTGACGAACGACCCGACCAGGGACAACGGTCAGCCCGAGATCGCCGTCAACCCGAAAGACCGGAACAACCTGGTGTTCATCTCCACGGACCATCGGCCGGGAGAGAGAACGGTGACACCCGACAAGTTCCACTGCTACGCCGCGTACTCCCGTGACGGCGGCGCGAAGTGGACGGAGGTTCCCTGGCCAAACGGGAATCGGGCCATGTGCGGTGACCCGAACCTGGTCGTCGACTCCCACGGGGTCTTCTACGTCGCCTTCAACCGCCTGGGCTGCGCGCCAGGTGAACCCGAGCCCCCCTCGCCCGGCGGCTGCAACGACGTGCCGAACCATCTGGGTTTCTCGAAGTCGCTCGACGGCGGCCGTACCTGGTCCGCTCCCATCGACACTCCGCTGCTGATCGGGGTCACCCCTCGGCTACGGATCGACGCCGCGAATGACAACATCTACGCCGTCGGCCAGGACACGGCTGGCAACATCGCGGTCTCGGTGACCAAGAACCGGGGGGCGACCTGGAGCGATCCCGCGGTCCTGCCGCCGCAGCCGTTCGGCACGCAGATCGCCGCGCAGGGTAGAACCCTCGCCGCTGCGACCGGCATCACGGTGAATTTGGACAACGGGGTCGTGTTCGTGGGGACGGACGTGATCTTCCAGGCGAGCCGTGACGGTGGGAAGACCTTCACCAACTTCCCGGTGACAACGACGAACGGTACCCCAGTGGCGCCGCCTGTCGGCCCCTCCCTGCCCAACCTGACGACCGGCGCCACCGACCCTCTCCCGTGGGTCTCGGCGGATCCGACACACGACGGCCGGTTCGCGCTCATGATTCCGAGGGGCAACAACCTGGAGGTCTACATCACCGAGAACTCCGGTGCGAAATGGACTGGGCCGACCGTGATTCCCGCGGCGGGCGCGGTCAAGCCGTGGATCGATTTCGGCTCGACGGGGCTTCTCGGCGTCATGTGGCGCACATCCGCCGTCGATGTGTACTCCACGGTCTCGTTCAATCGCGGGAAGACCTTCAGTCATCCGGTGAAGGTCAACAAGGTGACGGAGCCAGACGCCACCGCCGCGGGCGACGAGTTCTCGCGGATCCTGGTCACGGACAAGTACGCATACGTGTCCTGGTCAGATGGCCGGAACGGCGGCACGCCCGACGGAATTCTCGCCAGGGTGCCGATCTCTCGGTACAAGTAGGTCCTACCGGGGCAGGTTCGACCGGGCTCGGTACCCAACCGGCACCAACCGAGTGAACCACTGAATTCACGTTCGGAGCGCAGAGTGGCCAGGAGGCGACCGCTTCCTGGCCACTCGACGTACCCATGGCCGGCGAAGTCTCTCCGCGCGGGAGGACGCGCGCGCCAGTCATCGTGCTGGTCAGGCGAAAAGCTCGACCACCCGCTGGCGGCCGGCGCTGAATTCCTGTAGTTGGATCGGTGTTCCGTCCGGGTCGGCGATGAAGAAGAACCGCGAGACCCGGGTTTCGGTGATCGGGCACAGCAGCGTGGCCCCGGCGGCAGCCACCCGCTGGTAGGCGTCTTCGACGTCGACGACGGTCAGTGCGATCTTCGGCCGCCCGAACTCAGGTTCGAGCCGACCAGAAACACGGCGATGTGCAGCGACGTCATCACCCCGGAGCAGATGGTCGCCCTCAACCAGCAACCCTGACGGGCCTGGGGCGACCACCAGACGACTCCGGGCATGAGCCCGGCCAGCCGACATTCCGTGCCCGCCGTCGAGGTATGACTTATTGCTGCTGGTGTCGCGCCAGAAATGCCGAAGCCCGTCCGACATGTCAGGACTCAGATCTCGGTCGGCCAGGACAGGAGGTATCGGCCATCGGTGGAGTGCGCGATCCGGCAGGCATGCGGTGTCTGGAAATGAGCGGGGGCGAGCAGATGCCCTGTCGTCGCGCAGTGGTCGAGGACCGCGCGTCGGGAGGCTGCGGCCGCCTGATGGTCGAAGTTTGCGCCGGGGCTTGGAGAGAGGGTCCACTCCGGGCGCAGGACGTGCACCGGGCTGTGCAGTACATCTCCCGAGAAGCACACCCCGTCCAGGTCGTCGGCGTAGCAGGCGGACCAATGTCCCGCGGTATGGCCCGGGGTCGCCAGCAGGGTGACTCCGGGCGCGGGCGAGTCGCCGTCGTCGAGGAGCTCCACCAGACCGGCTTCGAGGACGGGCGCCACACTGTCCTCGAAGACGCCGCGGTTGTAGGCGAACTCCGGGAACCGATCGGGTGCTCTCGCGAACGCATCCCAGAACGACACTTCGGGAGCTGACAGCACGTAGCGAGCGTTCGGGAAGGTCGGATTCCAGCGACCGTCGACGAGCCGTGTGTTCCATCCGCAGTGATCGGGGTGTAGGTGGGTGCACACCACCAGGTCGATCTCGTCCGGGTGCGTACCCGCGGCGGCGAGCCGGTCCAGCCAGGGCGTGTCCAGCATGTCGTAGTACTCGTTCGGTGGAAGCGCGCGCGATTTGCTGTTGCCGATGCAAGGATCGACGAGCAGCGTGAAATCGCCGGTACGCAGCAGCCAGCTGTGGTGGGACAGGCGAGCCATGCCGGTCACCGGGTCCACGTGCCGCGGATAGAGCCACTCGGCGTGCGCTTCCACCTGCGCGGGATCCCAGCCATGGCAGAGCCCGGCCACTGGCACGAGCCCTGCTTCGAGCTCCAGTACCGGGGTCAGCTCGGCTTTCCCGACTCGCATGAGGCGGACGTTATCAAGGTAGATTCTGCCGTTCCACCATCGGGGCCTGCCGACGACGTCCTGGCGGCGCAGCGGGCGCACAGTGCCGGCGAAGCGTCACGGAGGTCGGCATCTTCGCCGACCTCCGTGGAACGCCGCGAGGAGGTTCCCGCTGCCGTCCGCGGCGGGAGGGACCGGATTCACGTCACCCGCGTCCGCCTCCAGCTTGAACAGCTTCGGCCGCCGCCGCTTTTCCTCGGCGGGCCGCTGCGCCGCTGCGGCCCGATAGTTCGCGTTGCCCCCGTGCCGCGACACGTCACGGCTGACTGCCGACTGGCTTCGACTCAGCAACGCCCCGATCGCCCGATGCGACAACTCCGCCGCCAGCCGCCTGGAGGGTCACGTCCAACACCCACGCACCCTGCTCACCGCATTCGGGCACACTCCGCCTGTCCACGCCTTCCAGGGCTTCTACCACTCCGAAGCCGATCTACCGTCAGGCGACCACAGGCCCGGCTGACCGCGCCGGCGCACGACGACATCGCCGAGCAGCAGATTCCACGCGGCCACCAGTATCTGGCGTCCGGACGGAGGCCGGTCGCGGGCTGCCCCCCGCACGGGACACCGGCGGTCCTCAGCCTGGTCTCGTGCACCTCCCTCGGCCCCACCGGCGCGTGAGTCCTGGATCTTGGAACAGTCCCGCCGGGACAAATCCCGCCCGCTCGGTCTGCTGGCTATCAGGTTGGTGAGCGAGATGTCGGGTACGAATGATGGGCAAACGGCGGCGACGTGGGCCGACGGTGACCGGCCACGTCCTCTCGCCGATAGTCACGGGGGTGTGGCGAGCGGTGTCGGAGAGTGAACCTCACAGCGGGCTGGGTTTCTCCGACTTGTTCGACCTTCTTCGGGTAGGTCTGACCCTGACTAGTATCGACGATGGCAGGGTGCGACGGGCCAACGAGTTCGCCTGCCAGTTGTTGGGCCGAGATGCCCGCGAAGTCGTTGGCAGGGATTGGCACGAACTCGTCGACCCGATGCAAGTCGACGAACTGCGCGCTATCGACCCGGGGGATGTTCTGGCCGGACGCCTCGACTGGCGGCAGCGCACGATCCGTTTCGTCCGACCCGACGGCCAGGTCACCCATGTCCTAGCCTGCGGCAGCAGGGTGATCATCGACGGCGACCGCTGCTTTCTCAGCCAGATTCAGGACATAACGGAGCTTGTCGCGACGCATCGTCAGCTTCAGCTTGTCTTGGACAACACGCCGGTCTCGGTATTCCTCCTCGACCACGACGGGCGGGTGCTCACCAGCGGCGGCGCCGCCCACCAGTTGCCCGCAGCAATGCTTAGACAGGTGACCGGCTCCAGCGTCTTCACCGAATTCCGTGACCATCCGGCGGTGCTGGCAATGGTCCGTCGGTCGCTGCGGGGCGAGCGTGTCCATGAGGTCCTGTCGGCGGGCGGACACTGGTATGATGTTCATCTCGTTCCGGTGCCCGGTGCGGCGGCGCAGCGCCCGTCGGTCGCGGGCGTCGCCAGTGACGTCACCGAACTCGAACGCGCGAGCGCGGAGCTACGAGTCCGTACCAACCGCCAGACGGCACTCGCGGATCTTGCACAGCAGGCCTTGGAAGTCGCCGATGAGGACGTGCTGTGGGATCGAGGAACCCGGACCCTCACCGAGCAGATCGGTGCCGAGGTGATGATCGTGCGTGGTCGGCCCGCGTCGGATCGGATCCCCGCCGCATGGGCTGCGTCGGATGATTCCGCAGGCGTCGGCGCCGACCCATCGGCCCCATACAACCCGATGGTGCCAGCCCACCTGAACGGCGGCGACGGACTGCAGGGTCGGGTCATCTCAGATGGCGGCGTCACGACGCCGGCGACAGAGCCACCCTGCACCGTCGTGCGGGTGCCGGTAGGGCCTGCAGACGAGCCGGTTGCAACGATCTGCCTCCGTGGAGCCGGGCGTCGACGGACTTCTGATGACGCCGCCTTCATCCGCTCCGTATCCGCGATCCTTGGATCGGCAGTACTACGGATCCACATGGAGCAGGACACACGGTTCCGCTCCCTACACGACCCCCTGACCGGCCTGCCCAACCGGGCGGCGCTGCTCGACGCACTTCGACGCAGCCTGAGCCGGACCGGACGAAACCAGACCCGGACCGGCGTCCTGTTCGTCGATCTCGACGGCTTCAAAGCGGTCAATGACACACTCGGGCATCAGGCCGGCGACAAGCTACTCACGACCGTCGCCACCCGGCTCCGCCACGCGGTGCGGCCCGGAGATGTCGCCGGCCGGCTCGCGGGCGATGAGTTCGCCGTCTTGTGCGAGGGCATCGGCAGCCTGGATGACCTGCAAGCCATCGGCGAGCGGGTCATCCAGGCTCTCGAGCCCACCGTCGAGCTGCGCCGGCCGGTCAACGTGAGCGCGAGCGTCGGGGCCGCGCTCTCCGGCCCCGACCTCGCCGACGCCGAAGCGCTGATCACTGCCGCCGACGTTGCGATGTACGAAGCCAAGCGGCAAGGCCGCGGATGCCTCGTCCGCTACGACGAACCAGTCCGGGCCACACACGCCGCCCGACTGCGCAATGTCACCGCCCTCCAACATGCGCTGGGCGAGCGGCGACTTGACCTGCAGTTCCTGCCGATCGCCCGCCAGACCGGCCCGATCGTCGCGGTGGAGGCGATCCCCTGCTGGCCTCATCCAGCCCGACATGCGCTGGCACCCGAAGACTTCGAACCGATCGCAGTCGACGCAGGGCTCTCCAGCGACCTCGACCTCTGGCTCGTTGACAACGCGATCCGCTATGCGCACGACGCCGCGGGCCCAGACGGGCAGACGCCGATGACCGCGTCGACCGTCACGATCAGAGACGACAAACGGTGGGACGAGGGCAGAAAAGCATCACCCAAGGAGATCTGGATTCGGCTCTCCGCCCACAGCTTCAGCGACCCCGATCTTCGCAGGAGAATCATCGCGCGGGCCACTGGATCGACGACGGTCGCCGGACACGGCCTCACTCTCTGCATCGTGATCCCCGACAAGCTCAGGGCAGAGGATCACCGGGAGATTGACGCCGCCATCGATCAACTCGCCGACGCCGGCGTCGCGGTCCGCCTCGACTACGCCGAGACCACGCCCCTGGGAGCAATGACTCCAGACCACCTGCCATCCGGGCTTCACGGCGTCAGCCTCAGCGAGCAGTACGTACACAGCGTAGATCACAGCGACGCCACCGCGGCCGTGCTCGCGGGCATCGTGTGCTTCGCACACCTACTGCACTTGGACGTAGCCGCACGAGGCGTCGACACGCCCTCCGAGCTGGACGCGATCCGAGCGCTGGACTGCGACCTTGCCCAGGGCGCCGCCGTAGGCCAAGCGCTCCCCATGCCTCCTTGGTAACCGCGCGCCTGTACGAACATGCGGCCTGACCTGCCCGGACGTACTTTTCGGCAGGTACAGGGTCATATCACCCGATGTCATCACTCACGGTGCCCATCCCGCCGGACCCGAGGCCCGGCGTGTCGGGCCGGAACCACCTCTGGTGAAACAGTCCCCACGGCGGAAGTCAGCCCGGGTCCTGGTCAAGGTGTCAAGGTCGTCCGAGGCTGACGTCGACCGGAACCCGCGGCAGCGCCTCGGGCGGCTCACCGCCCGAGGCCGCGCGGCTCCCCCGGCTCAGCGGGCGTTCGCCTGCAGGGAGCTGCCCCCGTCGACGGGCAGGATCGCGCCGGTGATGTAGGACGCCTCATCGGACGCCAGGAAGACGGCGGCGTTGGCGATGTCCCACGCGCTGCCCTGCCGGCCCATCGGCACCTGGGCGGCTCTGCCGGCGGCGACCTCGTCGCGGTCCCGCCCGGTCGCCTCGACGACGCGGTCGACACCGATGGGAGTGTCGATCATTCCTGGGATGATCGCGTTGACGCGGACGCCGTGGCGTGCGTATTCCAGCGCGAACCCGCGGGTGAGCGCGTTGACGCCGTTCTTGCTGATCGAGTAGGGATTCGCGCCAGGCAGCAGGCTCGCGAGTGAGGAGACGTTGAGCACGACACCGTGACCCTGCTTGCGCATCACTGGCAGGAACTGCCGGCACACCAGCCACAGGCCCGTGAGGTTGACCGCCATGCCGAGGTTCCAGTCGTCGACGGTGGTCGCCTCGGTCGCCGCCGCCACCACGATCCCGACATTGTTGTGGAGGATGTCGACGCGGTCGAACGCCTCGGTGGCGGCCCGCAGGATCGCTTCGCATTCCTCCGGCTCGGTGATGTCGGCACGGTACGCGAAAGCGTCACCGCCTTCGGCCCGCACCTGCGCCACCGTCTGCTCGGCCGCGTCCAGATCCCGGTCGACGACGAGTACGCGCGCGCCCTCGCGGGCGAACGCGACCGTGACCGCCCGCCCATTGCCGATGGTGGCACCGGGCCGCTGCCCGCCACCGACGACGACCGCGGTCTTCCCAGCGAGCCGCTGCATGCGGTTACCTCTCTCCCAGCCGGGCCTCCCAGCCGGGCAACGATGGTGGGCCGCGGGACGGGCGAGGGCATGCCGATATCGCCCACCCCGCGGCCGACGTCGGATGTCAGTCGGGGATCGGGGTGTTGCCGAGGACCTTGTACGCGGCGGGCTGGCCCTTGTCGTCCAGGGCGGTGGACAGGCCACCGCGGACGCAGACGGCGGGCTCCTGCGGGATGGCCTTGCCGTTGCAGCGGAACTTCAGCCCGGCGCCGCCGGGCAGCTCCGTCTCCTTCATTCCCTTGATCGTCGAGGCGATGGTCGCCGGAGTGATGTCACCGGAGATGCCCGCCGTCGCGGCCTGGAACCCGGACATGACCATGAACATGATCATGCCGTCCTGGGAGTCGAGGTCGATGTCCTTGCCGTAGGTCTCGGCTACCTTCGTGTACAGCTGCATCGACGAGGTGTCCGGGCCGAGCGGCGCGGTGGCGCTGACCACCATGCCCTTCAGCGTGTCACCGGGGACCGACTTGCGCGTGGCGTCGGTGATGCACTGCGAGATCCCGCTGATCGTGCCGGTGAAGCCAACGGCCTTGAGACCGTTCATCGCGCTGATGCAGAACGAGTCGCTGCCGATGATGAACACCTGGTCCGAGCCGTTGTCGACGACCTGCTGCATCTGGGGCGTCATGTCGGCGGTACCCGGCGCAACGCGGGCGACCTCATATCCGATGCCGGCCTTCTCGAACAGCGGCGGCGCGATCTCCTGCGCCGAGTGCAGCGCGGCGGGCACATCGGTGACGACGGCGGTGACCTTCTTGTTGCCCTCGGCCTCCGCGACCTGGATCGGCAGGTCGATCACCGGGAAGGTCGGGTTGCCCAGGGTGAACGTCGTCGGGCTGGTGAGCAGGCCAGGATCACTCGAACCGTAGATCATGACCGGGATCTTGGCGTCGTTCAGCGGCTTCCAGGCGCTCTCGATGACACCGGACGTGCCGATGAGGACCGCGGCGACACCCGCCTCGATCATCCGGTTGCCGCAGTCGGAGGCCTTGGACAGGTCACCGACGGTCTCGCAGTAGGTGGCCTCGATCGGCCGGCCACCGATCCCGCCCTTGTGCTCGTTGAGGTACTTGACCGTCGCCTCGGCGACGCGCTTGTCGGTGGTGTGGTCGGCGACGGGGCTGGTCCCCTCAGTGATCACGCCGATCTTGACGGGTGCGCCGGTCGCCTGGGCGACGGAGCCGAGGGGGTCCGTCGCACCCGCGGAGCCACTCGCGGGGGTGGGGGTGCCCTTGTCGTCGGAGCCGCCACAGGCCGCGACGAAGGTCAGGCCCGCGGCCAGAATCGCGACACCAGCCAACCGTAATCCGGAGCGGCGGGTGGGTGATGGCGTCCAAGCGGTGGATCTGACTGGTCGGGCGCCGGTCGATGAGCTGGCGCGTGGCCGAATGTGCGTCAACGTTCCGCCTTTCTCGGTGGAGGGTGGCTACTGATCCCGCAGCGCGTTCAGGACGGTGTCCGCTATTTCCGGGCGGCAGACGAGGAGATCGGGCAGGTAAGGGTCGGGCTGGTTGTAGACCAGGGGCGAGCCGTCAAGACGGGAGACATGCAGCCCGGCGGCCGCGGCGACGGCGACCGGTGCGCAGGAGTCCCATTCGTACTGGCCGCCGGAATGGGCGTAGACGTCGACCTGCCCGCGGACGACCGCCATCGCCTTGGCGCCGGCGGAGCCCATGGGAACCAGCGCGGCCTTCAGCCGGGTAACGAGATGGTCGACGCAGGCGGGCGGCCGGGTTCGCGAGACCGCGAGACGGATCGGTCCGGCCGCCCGCGGGACGAGCCTGGGCGGCCTGCCGGTATGCAGGACGAGGTCGGCGGCGGGCAACGCGACGGCGCCGACGGCGGGGCTGCCGGCCACGGCGAGCGCGACGTGAACGGACCAGTCCTCGCGCGGCGGCTCGCCGTATTCACGGGTGCCGTCGAGAGGGTCGACGATCCAGACACGGTCATGCTCGAGGCGCAGCTGATCGTCGGTACGCTCCTCCGACAGGACGGCGTCGTCGGGACGCTCCTCTGACAGTCGACGGAGCAGAAGCTCGTTCGACTGGCGGTCCCCGGCCGCGCCCCCCTGGGCGCGAATGTCGAGCAGGAGGCTGCCCGCCTCGGCGGCGAGCGCGGCCGCGAGCGCGTGGTCGTCCCGGTCGTTCACAGGTCTCCCGCCAGAGTGAGGATTCCCACCTCGCGGAGGTATTCGACGACTTGGTTGGCGTTGGTTTCGGGGCTGATGGTGCCGGAGGCGTCGAGGTGGATGTCGGGGTGGCTGGGCGGTTCGTAGGGGGAGTCGATGCCGGTGAAGTTGGTGAGTTCGCCGGCGCGGGCTTTGGCGTAGAGGCCTTTGCGGTCGCGGGACTCGGCGACCTCCAGCGGGGTGTCGACGTGGACCTCGATGAACTCGCCGGGGTCGAGGAGGTCGCGGGCGAGTTGGCGTTCGGCGCGGAACGGCGAGATGAACGAGGTCAGGACGATGAGACCGGCGTCGACCATGAGTCTGGCGACCTCGGCGATGCGGCGGATGTTCTCGACGCGGTCGGCCTCGGTGAAGCCGAGGTCTTTGTTCAGGCCGTGCCGGATGTTGTCGCCGTCGAGCAGGTAGGTATGGAAGCCCTGGTCGTGCAGGCGTTTCTCGACGAGGTTGGCGATGGTGGACTTGCCGGCGCCGGACAGGCCGGTGAACCAGACAACGGCGGGCTTCTCGATGACCCGGCCCTGACGCTCCGAGCTCGTCGTCAGCAACATCTCCTGAATGATCTCCGTGAGCGTCGACGCCGAACTCTCCACCGCGCCCGTCAGCGGATAGCAGCCCAACGTCCGGAACGGCACCGACCGCTGCTCGGGAACCTCGCCCGGGTTCAGCGGCATCCGCTCGTCATCAACCATGATCAGCACGCCGTCGCGTTCCACCACCGGCCGCGGCGCCGCAAAGTACAGCGGCACGATCGGGATGTTCTCCCGATGGATGTACAACCAGATATCCAGCTCGGTCCAGTTCGACAACGGGAACACCCGAATCGACTGCCCCGGCGCCTTCCGGGTGTTGTACAGCCGCCACAGCTCCGGCCGCTGCTGCTTCGGGTCCCACCGGTGCTGCGCAGAGCGGATCGAGAACACCCGCTCCTTTGCCCGCGACTTCTCCTCGTCCCGGCGCGCCCCACCAAACGCCAGGTCGAAGCCGTACTTGTCCAACGCCTGCTTCAGACCCTCGGTCTTCCAGATATCGGTATGCATCGCCGACCCATGATCAAACGGGTTGATCCCCCGCTGGACCCCGTCCGGGTTCCGATGCACCAACAGATCCAGATGCTTCTCCGCCACCAGCCGATCCCGAAACGCGTACATCGCCTGGAACTTCCACGTCGTATCCACATGCAACAACGGAAACGGCGGCCTCGACGGATAGAACGCCTTCAACGCCAGATGCAGCATCACCGAGCTGTCCTTGCCCACGGAGTACAGCATCACCGGCCGCTCCGATCGGAGACCGCCTCCCGGAAGATCTGGATGCTCTCCGCCTCCAGCCGCTGCAGGTGCGTCACGCGACCCGGCATCAGGCGTTCTTCTTTGCCCAGGCGGCCTCGGCCGCGTCGTGGAGTGCCTCACCCTTGGCGAACCCGTAGTAGACGGAGAAGTGGATCACGATCTCGTCCATCTCCTCCTTGGCGAGGTCGCCGGAGTGCAGCGCCGAGGAGACATGGGTGTTCAGCGGCATGGGCGAGTCGTCGATGGCGACGCAGGCGACCGTGATGACCCTGCGCTCCCGTCGCGTCAGCCCGGGCCGCTGCCAGACATGGCCGAAGACGAAGTTCAGGATGCCGGCGTGGCGGTACGGCGAGGTGGGCGGCGGCGCCTGGGTGAGATTGACGTCGACGAATTCCCGCACGCCCTCGTCCAGCCGCTTCTGCCAGTCGTTCTCCCCGAGCGTCTCGTTCGACAACACGGGCCATGGCTCGGGCTCCCGGCCGTTCTCCTGCGCGATGCGGGCCGACTGCTGGGCGATGACCATCTCGACGTGGGAAGCCTTGGGCCAGCCGCAGTACACCGCGAAGTGCAGGACGAACTCGAGCAGCTCCGGGACGGAGATGTCCCTGCTGTTCAGCGCCGCGTAGACGTGGTCGTCGATGGGGCCTGGCGCGTCGCCGGCGGCGACGCAGGTCAGCGTCACCCATCGCCGGTCGCGCCGGCTGAGCCCGGGCCGCGACCACACCTGGCCGAACACGAAGTCGCGGGTGGCGGCCTCGAAGGGAGTGCTGGCCGGCGTCGGTTCCCGGGTCATCACCTCGCGGTACGTCTGCTCCGAGTCGCCCATGTCGGATCTCCTGCCCTGGGGTGTTGGTGGTCGGGGGTCAGCTCATCCGGAGCGCGACGCGGACCGAGTCGCGGCCGGGAACTGACCGGGTCAGGAGCGCGAAGGCGTCCTCGAACTTCTCCAGCGGGAACGAGTCGCCGAGCAGCTCGGCGGTCGGTACCTTGCCGGCGTTGATGAGCGCCACGGCGCCGGCTGCGTCGAGGCCGGCACCGGGGTGCAGCGTGATGCGGCGGGTGGGGATCCAGTCGCTGTGGAAGCCCTCGAGCGGTCGGTCTTTCATCCCGGCGATGACGACGTGGCCGCCCTTATGGACGAGGTCCATGGCGAGGTTCACGGTCACCGGATTGCCGGCCGCCGCGTCAATGACCACGTCGGCCATGTCGCCACCGGTGATCTCGCGAACCCGATCGATGGGGTCGTCGGCCTCCACGTCGATGGTGTGGTCGGCGCCGATCTGGCGGGCGCAGTCGAGGCGGAACCGGTCCTTGCCGGTGCCGGTGACGATGACGGTGGCCGCGCCAGCGGCCTTCGCCGCGACTATGGTCGCCATGCCCATGTGCCCTGGGCCTTCGATGACGACGACGTCGCCGTTCTTCACGGGCGCGACCCAGGTGACCGCGCAGCTGAGTGGTTCGAAGACGGTCAGCTGGTCGGCGGGCAGGTCGTCGCGCAGCTTGTAGACCATCGATCCTGGCAGCAGCTCCAGGTGCTCGGCGAGTCCGCCGTAGAGCCCGGAGCCTTCGTCGGCAGAGAAGTCGTGTCCGTAGATGCGGTGCCCGGCGGGAGTGAAGACGATGTCCCAGACGGCGACCCGGTCGCCTTCGGTGACGCCCCACTGCTCGGCGGCCGCTGGGTCGATCTTCTCGATGCGGCCGACGATCTCGTGACCGGCGATGGAGGGGAACTCGCCGCCCCAGGAGGTGTGGACATGGCCGCGGAAGTGGTCGATGTCGCTGTGGCACAGGCCGGTGGCCTCGACGCGCAGGATGGCGCCGCCGAGCTGTGGGTCGGGGACGGGGAGGTCGCGTAGCTCCCAGGTCTCGTCGCCGTTGAACACGATGGCCCGCGTCATGGCAGCACCTTCTCCAGGAGTGTGTTCGCCCGGTCGACGGCGCGTCGGGTCGCGCCGTCGAGGCCCTCGGCCTCGACCGCGGGTCCGACGAGCTCGAGCTCGAAGGGGCCGGTGTAGCCGGTGTCGAGGACGGCGTGGACGAACGTCTCGACGGGCATGTCGCCGTCGCCGGGCACGACCCGCGTCCCGACCGGCAGTCCACCGCGTTCGTGGGCGAGGACGTCGCAGAGCTGGGCGGTGGCGAGGCGGTCGCCGACCTGGCGGATGGCGGCGGCCAGGTCGGGTTCGCGCCAGCAGTTGCCGAGGTCGACGATGAGCGCCAGACCGGTGCGGTCGGCGACCTCGGCCGCCTCGGGCAGGGTGTGCACGAACGACCGGTCGGTGCGCTGGGTCGGTTCGATCGCCAGCCGGACGCCCCGGCCGGCGGCGTGGGCGACGCAGGGCGCGGCCGCGTCGGCAAGCGCGCAAGCGAGTTCGTCGAACGACCGCCCCGGGCTCGTGCCTGGAGTGAGGTAGACGCTGCCGCCGCGCGTCGCCGCGAGGTCGATGGCCTGGTTGACCTCGGCGCGGGTCGCTTCCCAGGTCCCGGGTGCGCCAAGGTCGAACTGGTCGGTGATCAGGGTGGTGAGGCGCAGCGACCGCGACGTGAGCGCCTCGACGGCCTGGTCGCGTCCGTACGCGGTGAGCTTGGCGTCGAGGACGCCGACGTGGTGCAGGCCGAGGGAGTCCCACAGGACGAGCTCCTGGGCGAACGTCCAGGGGTAGGTGCACATCTCGCTCACGGAGAGCCGCGGATGGATCATGAAAGTGCCTCTCGGATGTCGCGGATCTCGGCCTCGAGCCAGCGGACCTCGCTGAAGTTCTCCCGTCCGCTGCGCGCCAGCAGCAGTTCGTGAGCCTCCAGCTGCACCCGCAGGGCGACGGGATCCTTGGGTGTCTGCGAGAGGACGATCTCGGCGAAGTGCAGTGCCTCCAGCGCCCGGCCGGCCGCGAGGTGGGTCTCCGCCCGGTCGATCAGCGGTGCGGTGCCGCCGGCGAGCTCGATGAGCTCCTCATAGATCGCCGAGGGGGGCACGTCGTAGAGCTCGGTGGTCGACTCGTAGCGGAACCAGCCGGTGTGCTCCTCCCAGATCGCCCGCACGATCCAGGGGACCTTGCCGTGCCCCTGCGGGATGGCAAGCTCGGGAGGGAGGGTGATCTGGCCCATCAGCGTCCACAGGTCGACGCCGGCGTTCATGCCCCCGATCGTCCGGTCACGCACGTACTGGGTCGCGTCCCTCATCTGGGTCAGCCGCGTCCGGATGTTCTCGGCTCCCCGGATCGGCTCGCCATGACCTGTGATCAACAGGTCCGGGGCCAGGCCGATGACCCGGTCGACGGAATGGAGGTAGGCGATGGCACTGCGGATCTTGTCGCCGCGGACCGTGTACAGATTCGGGATATGGCCGAACAGGGGTCCGAACAGGTTGCCGGTGAACAGGATGCGCTCGTCGGGGAGCCAGACGACCAACGAGTCGGTCGTCTCCCCACCCGGCGTCGAGTACAGCTCGATCCGGCGGCCGCCGAGGGTGAAGGTGTGGCTGTCGAGGAAGGTGGTCGTCAGGACCGGCTCGGGCGGCTGGTAGGTGGGGTCGACCCTGGTGATGTCACGGTTCCAGAGCCGGCGGCTGCGGCGGGCGAAGAACGGCTGCAGCCGGTGGAAGTACTCCCGGACGTCCGGATGGTTGGCCTGCGCGATCGTCTCGATGCCCGGTGCGTCGAGCTGCGACCAGCCTCCGACGTGGTCCGGGTGGCCCTGGGTGAACACGATGACACGCACGGGGTTGGCGCTGACCGCGGAGAACCGGGTCCTGATCTGCTCGGCCTCGTTGTACATCCCGGTGTTGATCAGCAGATCGCCGGCCGGCGTCGTGACGAGATAGCTGTTGGAGATGCCCTTCGACGCGAAGATGCCGTCGGCGATCGGCACGGCGTCCTGGACGCCTTCGCCCTCCCGGACGATGAGCGCGTTGAGGGGCTGCTTCTCGGTGCTCGCCGAGTTCTCGGGGTCCGGGCTGCTCATCGGGTGCGGTCCTTTCCGACCTCGGGCCGGATCTGGAAGGCGTCCGTGTAGAAGGCGAACCGGGCGCGCAGCTCGTCCGCGTCGAGCCCGAAGTCGCCCTCCAAGTCGTAGACGATGCGGCCGCGCCGGCCGCGCGGATGTGACGCCAGGTAGTGCTCGATGTCCGCCCGGGTCTCGTCGGTGACCGTGAGGCCGGCGCGTTCCAGTACGCCGGCGGCGGCCTGGACGTCGTTGCCGACGATCTCGTCGAAGCGCAGCTCGACGAGCTGGCCCGCGGGCACCAGGTGCCGGTCGCGCAGGTAGCTGCGCAGCATCCGTTCGAGGCGGTCGACCCAGTAGGCGACGTGGCTGTCGATGTCCGGACGCTTCTGGCCCGCCTTGAGCGCCATGCCGCGCATGGTCAGCAGGGACTGGATCGTGGCGACCGGGTCACGGTGGATCATCACCACCGTCGCGTCGGGATAGGTCGTCAGCAGCGGGACCAGCTGCTCGCTGTGCTGGTTGGACTTCAGCATCCAGCGCCGGTCGCTCGGGAACTGCCAGGCGACGGCGCGCAGCACGTTCTTCATGTAGCGGTAGTGCGGCGTCTGGTGGTGGCCGAGGTAGTGGTCACGGAAGCCGGGGACGTTCGCCATCCACTCCCACTGGTAACTGGCGAAGTCGGGGATCTGCAGCTCGTTCTCGCCGCAGGCGTGGTCCGGTGAGTGCTCGTGCATCGCCGCGAAGATCTCGTTCTGGCTGAGCCGTTGCCACCGCGCGTCCGAACGGGACCAGCGGGGGTCGACCCCGTCCGGCCCGGCCGTCTCGCCCACGCTCGGGGCCGGCTGCGCCGCCAGGTAGACCGGGAGATGCCGCAGCCGCCGGTCGGCGGCCAGCAGGTTCTCCAGATGGGTACTGCCCGAGCGGGGCAACGCGATGACGTTGATCGGCCGCTCGATCGGCGCGTCCAGGCAGTCCGGGTGGTCGTCCCAGTACCGCTGGATGAGCAGCCGGTTCGCCGCCGCCTTCACACACTGGTCGAGGAACGTCGCCTTGTAGGTTCGCCAGACGTTGTCATCGGCCTCGACCTCGGCCAGCAGAATGCCGAGACGTTGGGTGAAGTCGAGCGAGCCGAAGTCATCCAGGCCCGTCTGCCGGCTCGCACCCTCGAGCACCGCGTCGATGCTCATGTCCAGGGGACGTGCCTCGTCGGCCTCCAGGGCGGCCCGCTCGGCGGGCGAACGGGTGTCGTCGCGCATGCCCTCGACGCGCAGCACCTTTACGGCCATGGCGGCAGCTCCGTAACGTCGGTCTTTCCCGCGTTCGCCAACCAGCCGCCATCGATGACCACGAGGTCACCGGTGTGGTAACGCGACTCGTCGCTCATGAAGTAGACGCCGATCCCCTCGAAGTCCTCGGCGTTGCCGGGCCGCCCCGACGGGTTGTACCGGCGGTTGCGGTCGAACAGCGGGCTGTCGACCGGAATCTGGACCGTCTCGCTCACCGTGTACCCGGGGCAGACCACGTTGCAGCGGATCCCGTAGCGGCCCGCCTCGACAGCGATGCCCCGGGACATGGCCGCCATCGCACCTTTGGATGCGTTGTAGTGCTGCATGCCGGGGCTGCCGGTCAGCGCGGAAAGGCTGGCGCAGAACAGCAGCGACCCGCCGGGGTCGCCCGCGTCGTAACGCCGCTTCATGTG